>JBDSTW010000077.1:0-9462 GCA_039928055.1 Gammaproteobacteria bacterium
AAAAATAGATCAGTCTTTTGTGCACAATATTAATGACGATCCGGTGAATGCACCCATTGCCATTGCTATTATCGCCTTGGCTAAAAGCCTGGGTTTAACGGTAATAGCCGAAGGCGTGGAAACGGAAGAGCAACTCGCCTTTCTGCACGAGCAAGGCTGTAATGGCATGCAAGGTTATCTTTTCAGTCGCCCGTTGCCGGGTGATGAAATAACGAGAATCTTGAGAGAGCGTAAAACGCTGACGTCAATGAATAACCGGGAACGAGCAAGTAAGGATGCCGGACGGCTTGCCCTTTAGGCGGGTATTCAGCAAATTCCGCTTACCGTTTTAGAATGGCCTTAATCTCATCCAGTTCCTGGCGTATTTGACGAAGAGCCTGTTGGATGTGATCGCCCTCCTCCTTGACCTCGCCGTTTGTCAGCCGTTGGCGTGCGCCCCCGATCGTGAAGCCGTGCTCGTAGAGCAGGCTGCGAATCTGACGGATCATCAATACATCATGGCGTTGGTAGTAGCGCCGGTTGCCCCGTCGCTTAAGCGGTTTAAGCTGGGGAAATTCCTGCTCCCAATAGCGCAGTACATGGGGTTTGACGGTACATAAATCGCTGACTTCGCCAATGGTGAAGTAGCGTTTGCCGGGGATGGGTGGGAGTTCGCTATTATTATTGGCTTCCAGCATAGATCTCTATCCGCGATTTTAGTTTCTGGCCGGAGCGGAATGTAACGACACGCCGCGCTGTAATGGGTATTTCCTTGCCCGTCTTTGGGTTACGTCCGGGACGCATGCCCTTATTGCGCAGGTCAAAGTTGCCAAAGCCGGAGAGCTTGACCTGCTCGCCTCGGGAGAGCGCCACGCGCACTTCCTCGAAGAACATCTCTACAATTTCCTTGGCCTCGCGTTTGTTCAGGCCAAGTTCATCGAATAATTTGTCTACCATGTCGGCTTTCGTTAGAGCCATAGTCATTTTCTCAAGGTCGCGCCGAGGTCATCGTGCAGTTTTTTTACTATCCGATCAATAATAGCATCGGCTTCCTGGTCTGTTAGAGTGCGCGAAGGCGCTTGCAAGGTCAAGCCCAAGGCGAGACTTTTTCTACCTAAATCAACGCCTTTTCCCTGGTAGACGTCAAATAACTGCAACTGGAGCGGGAAATCCACGGGGATTTCGCGGATACAAGCGCTAACGGCCTGTGCCGAAACCGCAGCATCCACCACTATGGCGATATCCCGCCGCATCGGTGGGAATTTGGACACCTCGTGAAATGCCGCTATTTTTTTGTGTTGCAGCGCGGAAACCTTTAACTCAAAAAGATAGACGCGCTCGCTAAGTCCAAGTTCACGCTCTATAGCCGGGTGCAGTGCGCCCAGCCACCCCACGGCCTGGCCGTTGTGACTGATCTGCGCCGACTGTCCGGGATGCAGGGCGGGGTGCTTTATGGGCCTAAAGGTAAAATCCTGCGCAAGCCCGGTCAGCGTCGTCAAGGCCTCGACATCGGCCTTGATATCGTAGAAATCCACAGGCCGTTGCGTTACCCCCCATTGTTCGGGAAAGAGGCTTCCCGCCGCCACTCCTGCAATATAACTTTCCTGTTTTAATTCATTATCTTGATATATAAAGTTAACACCAAGCTCGAAGAATCGTAACGGTGCTGCCTGACGTTTTTGATTATAAATCAAACTTTGCAACAGGCCGCACCAGAGGCTGGTGCGCATCACCGACATCTCGCTGGAAATCGGGTTAGCCAAGGCGATCGGCGCCTGTTCAGGGTCGAGCAGACGCTGCAGGCCGGGGTCTACAAAACTGTAGCTGATGATCTCCTGATAACCGCGCTCGACCAGCACCTGTCGCATCACGCCCACGTTGACTGTGGTCTCGGGGTGCGCCGCCATCTTTAGCGGTACAACCGGACGGCGTGTCGGTAACCGATCATACCCGATCAGGCGCGCGATCTCTTCTATCAAATCGGCCTCGATGGCAATATCGAAGCGATAGCCGGGCGGAGTCACCAGCCAGCCCGGCTCGCGCACCTGCACCTCCATGCCCAGGCGGGAGAGGATATTGATCACCTGCGCGCCGGGAACAGCTACACCCAACAGGCGCTGAATTGCAGCGGCCCTTAAGGTAATGGGCAGGCGCTGCGGAAGGAAGGCGTCGTGCGTGACCTCCACCGGCGGTCCGGCTTGCCCACCGACGATTTCCAATAATAAAGTAGTCGCGCGTTCCATGGCCCGGCGCGGCAGGTTCGGGTCGACGCCGCGCTCAAAGCGAAACGAGGAGTCCGTGTGCAGGCCGTAACGTCGGGCCCGACCCGCGATGTGCTGCGGTGCGAAGAAGGCGCTTTCGAGGAACAGCGCTGTACTGGCAGCGCCGATGGCGGCGTCCAGACCGCCCATGATACCCGCCATGGCCTGGGCCTGACGCCGGTCGGCTATTACCAAGGTGTCTTCCGCCAAGCTCACTTGTTGGCCGTCGAGCAGCGTCAAGGTCTCGCCGGGTTTGGCGCGGCGCACGCAGATGCCGCCGTCGAGCTTGGCGAGGTCAAAGGCGTGCATGGGCTGACCAAGCTCCAGCAGGACATAGTTGGTGATGTCCACTACCGGGCTGATGGCGCGTATGCCGCTACGGCGCAAGCGTTCCGTCATCCATAAAGGCGTTTTTGCCGCAGGGTTGATACCTTTGATCACGCGGCCGATATAGCGTGGACAATGCTCGGGCTCTTCAATGCTGATATCCAGGCGATCGGCTATGCCGCTTGCGGCAGGCTCAAGCGGCACGGCGCGCACGGCGCAGCCATTGAGGGCACCAACCTCGCGCGCTATGCCGGCGATACTCAGGCAGTCGCCGCGATTGGGCGTAAGTCCAAGCTCGAAAGTGACATCGTCGAGTCTTAAATATTCGAACACATCCTCGCCGATGCGTGTGTCCGACGGTAATTCGAGCAGCTCATCGGTATGTTCGCCCAGGCCGAGTTCGGCCGCTGAGCACAACATGCCGTAAGATTCCACGCCGTGCAAGACGGCCTGCCTGATACACACATCGCCCGGCAATTGTGCCCCGATGATGGCCAGGGGCGCGCGCATGCCTATACGCACATTGGCGGCGCCGCACACGATAGTGAGGGACTGAACGTCGCCCACATTGACCTGACAGATTTGTAAATGCTTGGCGCCGGGGTGCGGGGCAAGCGCGCTGATTTCGCCGACCACGACGCCTGCAAACGACGCCGCCACAGCCTGCACGGCATCGACCTCCAGGCCCGCCAGGGTGAGTTGTGCCGCCAGTTCTTCCGTGGAGAATTTGGGGTCAACCCAATCGCGCAGCCAGTGTTCGCTGAATTTCATGGCTCAGTCAAATCCAACGCGAAGACGCCAGAACCTAACGCAAAGATGCAAAGACGCAAAGAAAAACAAATGTTTCCATTTTCGATGAGTAAATTATTCGAATGTATTATTTTTTGCACTTGTTACATCCTTCGCGTCTTTGCGTTGAGTATTCTTAAGCAAACTGGCGCAAGAAACGCAGATCGTTTTCAAAGAACAGGCGCAGATCATTCACGCCATAACGCAGCATGGCCAGGCGCTCGACGCCCATGCCGAAGGCAAAGCCGGCATAGCGTTCGGAGTCGATGCCGACATTTTGAAATACCCGGGGGTGTACCATGCCGCAGCCTAAAACCTCCAGCCAGCCGCTTTGCCCGCACACGCGGCACCCCGCGCCTTTGCACATGACGCAGGCGATATCGACCTCGGCCGAGGGCTCGGTGAACGGGAAATAAGAGGGCCGGAAGCGCACCTTCAGGTCTTGCTCAAAAAAGCCCTGTAGAAAATCGTCGAGGATGCCCTTGAGGTCGGCAAAGCTGATGTTTTCATCGACCATCAAGCCCTCGACCTGATGGAACATGGGGGTGTGCGTGAGATCGGAATCACAGCGGTAAACACGGCCGGGCGCAATGAGGCGCAGGGGCGGCGGCTGGTTCATCATGGCGCGAATCTGCACAGGTGAGGTATGGGTGCGCAACAGGGTACGCGCATCGGCGATGGGACCGAGTCGAGGGCCGCGGGCCAGGGAAGGCCCGTTTGCGGATTCGAAATAAAAAGTGTCGTGCATGGCGCGCGCGGGATGGTGCGCGGGAATGTTAAGGGCCTCGAAGTTGTGGTAGTCGTCTTCGATCTCAGGGCCTTCGGCGCGGTCGAAGCCCAATGAGGCGAACAAGGCCTCGATGCGGGTGAGGGTGAGTGTGATCGGATGCAAGCCGCCGCTGGTCTGGCCCCTGCCGGGCAAGGTAACATCGATAGATTCGCCTCTCAGGCGGGCCTCCAACTCGGCATTTTCTAATAATGCACGGCGCGCCGTAATGGCGGCTTGTACCTCGTCCTTGGCCTGGTTAATCGCCTGGCCGGCTTGGGGCCGCAACTCCGGGGCGAGATTGCCCAGGGATTTGAGATACTCGGTCAGTGCGCCTTTTTTCCCGAGATAGTGGACGCGCAGCGCATCAAGCCTTGACAGATCCTGTGCCTGGAGAATCTCCTGCCGCGCCTGGCTTACCATGGTTTTCAAATCTTGCATGATATTGCGTAATCCCAAATGCAAAGGGGAAGGCTTTTTGGCCTTCCCCTCGTTGTATACCGCAACAGCGCTGGTGCTACTGGTGGGCAGCCTTGGCTTGTTCAGCCAGTTGGGCAAAGGCGGGCTTGTCGAATACGGCAAGATCGGCTAACACCTTGCGATCCAGGTCGATCAATGCCTTTTTGAGGCCGTTCATCAGAAGGCTGTAAGACAGGCCGCATTCACGCGCGGCTGCGTTGATGCGCGCGATCCATAAGGCGCGAAATTGGCGCTTCTTCTGACGCCGGTCGCGGTAGGCGTATTGCCCGGCCTTGGTGACGGCCTGTTTGGCGACACGAAAGACGCGACTGCGCGCGCCACGGTAACCCTTGGCTTGATCGAGAACCTTTTTATGTTTGGCGTGGGCAGTAACGCCGCGTTTTACCCTGGACATGGCTTGACCTCTTTATCAGCTAAACGGCAGCAAACGGCGCAGACCGGGGGCATCGGATGCATCCACCATCTTGGAGCTGCGCAGGTGACGCTTGCGCTTGGTGCTCTTCTTGGTAAGGATATGGTTAAGGTGCGACTGCGCGTGCTTAAAACCGCCTGAGGCGGTGCGCTTGAAGCGCTTGGCGGCGCCGCTGTTGGTCTTCATTTTTGGCATTACAATGACTCCGTTAGAACTGATACAAGAGAAGAGCTTGAAAACATTAGGCCTGATTTTTACCGTGCTCTTTCTCTAATTACGACTTAATTACGTCTTCTTCGGTGAGATCAACATCACCATCTGGCGGCCTTCCATACGCGGGAATTGTTCAACGGTTCCGATCTCCGTAAGGTCCGCCTCGACTCGTTTTAACAGCTTAAGCCCCAGTTCTTGATGGGCGAATTCACGTCCCCGGTAGCGTAGTGTGACCTTTGCCTTGTCTCCGTCATTCAGAAAGCGCGTGAGATTGCGTAGCTTAACCTGGTAATCGCCTTCTTCCGTGCCGGGACGGAATTTTACCTCTTTAATCTGTATCTGCTTCTGCTTCTTTTTGGCGGAGTGCTGTTTCTTGCCCAGATCGAATAGATATTTACCGTAATCCATTACGCGGCACACCGGCGGCTCAGCGTTAGGGACAATCTCCACCAGATCCAGTTCAGCCTCCAGGGCAATCCGCTGTGCTTCTTCAAGCGGTACTATCCCCAGCGGCTCTGCTTTACTTCCGATCAGGCGCACCTGCGGGGAAGTAATCTCCTCATTAAGACGAGTCTCTCTATCAGCGGCTATATTCTAATCCTCCACAAAATCGAACCCTATTGTAAGGGCTACATTTCGCCATCCTGGCGAAGCTTCATTGATTGCCGCGGCTCACGATTTCTGCGCGGGTCCGGTCTATAAAGGCCTGGAGCGGCATGGCCCCGAGATCATTGCCGTTTCGCGCACGCACGGCCACGGTATTTTGTTCGACCTCCCGATCACCTATGACCAGGAGATAGGGTACGCGTTGCAGGGTATGCTCGCGAATTTTAAAGCTTATCTTCTCATTTCTCAAGTCCGATTTAACCCGCAGCCCTTGTTTCCGGAGAATTTCCTCGCACTTAAGGGCGTATTCGGCCTGCTTATCGGTGATATTGAGCACGACCGCTTGTACCGGCGCCAGCCAGGTCGGGAAGGCCCCGCCATGTTCCTCTATGAGTATGCCGATAAAGCGTTCCAGCGACCCCAGGACGGCGCGGTGCAGCATGACGGGCACGCGTTTGCTGCCGTCTTCGGCGATGTAATAGGAGCCCAGGCGCTCGGGCATGGAGAAATCGACTTGAATGGTCCCGCACTGCCACACGCGGCCGATGCTGTCCTTAAGCGAAAACTCGATCTTGGGGCCGTAAAACGCACCTTGGCCCGGCTGTAATTCCCAATCCAGACCCTTACTGTTCAAGGCCAGTTCCAGCGCCTGCTCGGCCTTGTCCCAGACCTCATCCGCGCCGACGCGGTTGGGCGGCCGGGTGGAGAGCTTGATGATAATTTCCTGGAAGCCGAAGTCTGCGTACACCTTAAAGAGTAGATCGATAAAGGCCGACACTTCGCCCTGAATCTGCTCCTCGGTGCAAAAGATATGGGCATCATCCTGCACGAAGTTGCGCAGGCGCATGAGGCCGTGCAAGGTGCCGGAGGGTTCATTGCGATGGCAGGAGCCGAACTCGGCCAGCCGCAAGGGTAAATCACGGTAACTTTTCAGGCCCTGATTAAATACCTGGATGTGGCAGGGGCAGTTCATCGGCTTGATCGCGTAGTCGCGTTTTTCCGATTCGGTGACGAACATGTCGTCCCTGAACTTTTCCCAATGGCCGGATTTTTCCCACAGCGAACGATCGACCAGTTCGGGGGTGCGAATCTCCTGGTAACCGTTGTCGCGCATCACGCCGCGCATGTATTGCTGAACTTCTTGGTAGAGCCGCCAGCCGTTGTCATGCCAGAAGATCATGCCCGGCGCCTCTTCCTGGATGTGGAACAGGTCGAGCTGCTTGGCGAGCTTGCGATGATCGCGCTTCTCAGCCTCCTCGATGCGGTGCAGATAGGCCTTGAGCGCCTTGGCATCGGTCCACGCCGTGCCGTAAATGCGTTGCAGCATTTCATTGTTCGAGTCGCCGCGCCAATAGGCACCGGCCAATTTGGTGAGCTTGAAGGCCTTGAGCTTGCCGGTGTTCGGCACGTGCGGGCCGCGGCACAGGTCGATAAAATTGCCTTGCCGGTACAGCGAAAGGTCTTCATTCGCCGGGATACCCTGGATGATCTCCGCCTTGTAGGTCTCGCCCATAGTGCGGAAAAAGGCCACGGCCTCATCGCGCGACATCACCGAGCGCGAGACGGGCAAGTCCTGCTCGGCCAGTTCGGTCATCTTGGCCTCGATGGCCGCGAGGTCTTCAAGGGTGAATCGGCGCTGATAGGCAAAGTCGTAGTAAAAACCGTCTTCTATGACCGGGCCGATGGTTACCTGGGCGTCGGGGAATAATTCCTTGACCGCCTGGGCCAGTAAATGGGCGGCGGAATGGCGGATGACGTCGAGTGCGTCCGGATCGCGTTCGGTAACGATGCTCAGGCGCGCGTCATGATCGAGCAGGTAGGAGGTATCGACCAATTTATCATCGACCTTGCCTGCGAGTGCGGCCTTCGCCAGCCCCGCGCCAATGGACGCGGCAACCTCGGCAACGCTCACGGGCTGGGCATATTCACGGCGGCTACCGTCAGGGAGGGTGACTGTTGGCATGTTAAACTCAGATACAAGAGAAAAGATACAAGATACAAGGTACAAGAAACCACAAGCTAAAGTTGACCGTGCCGGTTTTTACTTTTCCCTTGTATCTTGCATCTTGTAACTGTCTTAATGGTAGGCGCGAGTGGGATCGAACCACCGACCACTACCATGTCAAGGTAGTGCTCTACCACTGAGCTACGCGCCTATAGCGGGATCGATTTTAACCGGTACAGCGTATTAGCTCAACCTCAAAGTTGAGAAGGTACGAAGAACCCGTGCCGATGACCCTAAGAGATTACTTCCAATTATGTGAGAGGGTATGGGTTGTAAATAAGGGTGGTATATAAATTTTCAGTGAGCCAACCGAGTTTGCGTTAGCCAACTTTTCGGCTGATTAATCCGAGCTGCCGTGCCTGGAGGTTTTTTATCTCATCGCGGATTTGCGCGGCCGCTTCGAATTCAAGATTTTGCGCATGCTTATACATCTGGTGTTCGAGCTTTTTGATTTTTTGGATAAGCTTCTCGGGCGAAAGGGCAACGTATGCCAGGGCTTCTTCCGCCACCTTGGCAAATTCCCTTGCCGTGCCGGGGCTGCCGGCGTGACCGCCTTCGAGGATATCGTTGACCGCTTTTTGGATGCCGCGCGGCGTGATGCCGTGTAATTCATTATAGATAGTCTGCTTATTGCGCCGCCGTTCGGTTTCATCAATGGCGCGCTGCATGGAACCGGTGATCCTGTCAGCGTACATAATCGCCTTGCCGTTGATATGCCGCGCCGCGCGCCCGATGGTTTGAATCAGCGAGCGTTCGGAACGCAGAAAGCCTTCCTTATCCGCATCGAGAATGGCGACCAGTGAGACCTCGGGCATGTCGAGACCTTCACGTAGTAAGTTAATGCCTACCAGCACGTCGAATTCGCCCAGGCGAAAATCACGGATGATCTCCACGCGCTCAACGGTGTCGATATCCGAATGCAGATAGCGCACGCGCACACCGTGTTCATCTAAATATTCTGTCAAGTCCTCGGCCATGCGCTTGGTCAAGGTGGTAACCAGCACGCGCTCATCGAGCTTGACGTGTTTGTGGATTTCAGAGAGCAGATCGTCCACCTGCGCCCTGGCCGGACGCACCTCGATCTGCGGATCGACCAGGCCGGTTGGCCGTACCACCTGCTCTACAACGGCACCGGAATGGGCATATTCGTAAGGGCCGGGCGTGGCCGAGACATAGATCGTCTGCGGTGCCTGGCGCTCGAATTCGTCGAAACGCAGCGGGCGGTTATCCAGCGCCACGGGCAGGCGAAAACCGTACTCGACCAGAGTTTCCTTGCGGGAGCGGTCACCTTTGTACATGGCGCCGATTTGCGGAACGGTGACGTGGCTTTCGTCGAGTATCAGCAAGGCATTGGGCGGTAGATAATCGAACAGGGTAGGGGGCGGCTCCCCCGGTTTGCGCTGCGATAAATAACGCGAATAGTTTTCGATGCCCGAGCAGTAACCCAATTCCAGAATCATCTCGATATCGAAGCGCGTGCGCATCTCCAGCCGCTGTGCCTCGACAAGCTTGTTCTGCGCATGGAATTGTTCGAGGCGTTCGCGCAGATCGACCTTCATCTGCTCCACGGCATTGAGCAAGGTCTGGCGCGGCGTGACGTAGTGGCTCTTGGGGTAAAGCGTAA
>JBDSTW010000078.1:0-7263 GCA_039928055.1 Gammaproteobacteria bacterium
GCCTCAAACGCCGCCACCTGAACTTTTCACGGGCGGCGTTGTCATAGTGAGAAGTTGTTCTATTCAACGCAACGGCATGGCAGTGAAGCGGCCGCCGGGCTGACACCGCCCAAACAGAATAACCATACGCAGCATAACTAATAAGGATAGTAAGGAGATTTATATGTTAGGTACGATTTTAATTATTCTCTTGGTTTTATTGCTCATCGGGGCGATGCCCAGTTGGGGCTACAGCAGCGGCTGGGGCTATTATCCCGGCGGTTTATTGGGGCTCATTCTGATCGTGGTTATCGTGTTGGTGGTTATGGGACGCATCTAGCTGCCCGTCTGTCCGCATAGGTAAATTTTTCGTAATAATGCCCCTGTAGGATTTTCTGTCTGATTGAAACCTATTGAACAGGGCACATGACTTGGCCGTATTGAATAGTTTCTCAAAGTTATCGTCACTCATCAAAACCGGAAAATCGTTTCCGTTATTGAAGACTTTAAGTCAAGGAGAGAAAGCATGGAAGCTCAAAGAATCATTTCACGCAGATCGTATTTTTCCTGGATCAGTTGGGGCTCTATCCTGGCTGGTGTGATCGTCGGTCTTGCGACTTATATGCTGCTAGCGCTGCTCGGTGTCGCGGCTGGGCTGTCGGCCGTCGATCCGCAATCAACCCGGCCGGTGGGCAGCGTGCCCATCGCTACCGGTATTTGGACGGGGATTAGCCTGCTTATCTCCGCGTTTGTGGGCGGCTATGTGGCGGCCCGCATGTCCGGGCTCGCGCGCAGGGGCGACGGCCTGTTTCACGGATTCGTGTCCTGGGCGGTCACTGCCGTTTTATTCGCCTATCTCGCTACCACGGCCGTCGGCTCGCTGCTGGGCGGAACCTTTAACATCCTCGGCGAGAGTATTCGGGGCGCGGTGGCGCAAACCGGGGCGGGCGATACCGGTATCACGCAGGCCGGTCAGCAGTTGCGCGATAAGGCGGCACAGGTGGCGGACCAGGCCAAGGCCATGGTGCAGGGCGATCGGATTTCGCAACAGGATCGCAATGTCGCCGAGGATGCGGTCTCGACATTGGCCACGGCCTCCTGGTGGTTGTTCGCCGGATTGCTGCTGTCCATGCTGTTAGCAATTAGCGGCGGCGCAGCGGGCATACGCGCCACGACCCGGCGCAGCCACGATATCGGGCAACGGGCCATGCCAGGCGGGGCCGTTTCTACCCAGCCGTAAGCAATCAGGTGCTGAGCAGTACGGTGCCTCGGTAAAACGAAGATCAGGTTCAAGCCCAGCGACTTGAGCTTTACTTTCGTTTCTCTACGCGGGTCTCACAGCCGGCGATGCAGAAACTGCAGCTTGTCAATGCCGCCCCGCCATCCGGATAACCAGTGTCTCCGAGGCGGAATTAATACCTTTTTGCGCGGACTAATAAATTAGCCTCATCGTAAACCGTAGTTCAATTAAAAGGAGAGTCATCATGGAGCATATTGAAAAAACCATCGAGGTAAACGTCCCGGTCAGTGTCGCCTACAACCAGTGGACTCAGTTTGAAGACTTTCCCGAGTTCATGGAAGGTGTGGAGGAAGTGAAACAATTGAGTGACACGAAATTGTATTGGCGCGCCGATATCGGCGGCATGGAAAAGGAATGGGAAGCTACCATTACCGATCAAGTTCCCGACTACCGTATTGCCTGGCACAGCACGACCGGCGCACCGAACACAGGCGTGGTCACGTTTCACCCTATCGACGATGACACGACTCAGGTGCTGCTGGAGCTTAGCTACGATCCCGAGGGATTTGTCGAAAATACCGGCGATATGCTGGGCTTGGTGGAACGCCGTGTGGAAGGCGACTTGCAGCGTTTCAAGGACTTTATCGAATCGCGCGGCCAGGAAACCGGCGCGTGGCGAGGCAGGGTGCGTAGCGGACGCGTTGAAAATCCCGGTGATTCCTATCCGCAATAAACCGCTTCAGAAGAGTTCGATGGCGAACGCGCGCTAACGTTCGGCACGAGTCGATTTTGGAGTATCGCGGAGTGAAATTCTTCATTCCTATAACAGAGGAGGCAACACCATGTCTAAAAATGTGAATTACCTATTATTCCTACCCGTCGCCCTGTTCGTGGCCAGCCTGGCGGCCTGCAACCCGGGCAATAATGCCGATACCACGGCAGGCACGGATAGATTGAGTGAGGCTGACAGCGGTAAGGCGCAGATCAGTATCACCAACCCCATGCCGCACGAAATGATCGTCAGCGCCGACTGGGGTCAGGGGCAAAAGGAATTGGGATCGCTTAAGCCCAATGAAACCAAGACCTTTGACATTTCCGCCAGCCAAGGCACGAAGGTGGAACTGGTGGCGTCCGACCAAGGCCGCACACACAGCCCCAAGGGTAGCGTTACCCTCGAGTCAGGCCAAGCCGCGACCTGGACCATACAGTAAGCGTTGCGTTTCGTCGGTAAGTCCCAGCCGGTTGCGCGGCGGCTGGGACGGCTGGCGCGCGCGTGTAACACCCCTTCAAAAAACCGCTTAGCGGCCGCGAATTTTAGCCCGGCGCCGTTGTCCTATTCAGTACGCCTGTCTGTTTGTCAGGCGATTCCACTTTCTGCTAAGGACGGCACTATGAAATTACTTCCGCTTGCCTCATCGCTGTTTTTTTTTAACGTCGCTTTCCACCGGCGCAGCCACTTTTCCTCCGGCCAACACCATCGTCTGGGAAGGCAATCCGGCCTCTGCCAGAACGCTAAATACGGGCGGGCGCGAGGCAAAACTCATGCAGGGCGCATCGGTTGAGTCGTCGAACTTCAGCGCCCGCCTGATCGACCCCATCGCCAATGCGCAGGAACGCGCCGCGAGCGTACGGGTAAATGTGGCGGGCTTGGCGCTGATCGATCCGCATCAAGCGAACGAACAACCCAAGAGCGGGCAGGGCCACATCCATTATCAGGTGGATGACGGGCCGGAGATTGCGACGATCGCGCCTAATCTCGACTTCCACGAGCTAAAGCCCGGCCGTCATAAAATCAAGGTCACGCTGGTGGGCAACGATCACCAGGCACTGGGGCCCGCGCAAACGCTGGATGTGCTTATTCCGCGCTAGCGTTAAACAGCTAACTAATGCAGCAGCAACTGGACGCCATAAATCAGCCCGATACCCAGGGCAATCAGGCTTAATTGTTGTAGCGTGGCGCGTGCTTGCGGGCGCTGGTGCAGGTCGGGAATCAGGTCTGCAACGGCGATATAGATAAAGCTTGATGCGGCGATCGCCAGCACATAGGGCAGGATTTGTTGCACCCCGGCGAGGCTGTAATAGGCCAGCACGCCGCCAACCACCGTGGTAAGACTCGCCAGCACATTGTAAAGCAGCGCCTTGCGCCGCCCGAAACCACTGTGCAGCAGGATGGCAAAATCGCCGACCTCTTGGGGGATTTCGTGGGCGGCAACGGCGAGGCTGGTCACGATGCCTAAGCGGACATCGGTGAGAAACGCGGCGGCAATCAGCACCCCGTCGACAAAGTTGTGAATGCCATCGCCGATCAGAATCAGCGTGCCGGCCGCATGCGCATGGCTGTGCCCGGTAGCGATTGCGGCTTGCGGATGGTCGGCTGTAGCGATGCTCGGGTCGGAATGGGAGTGACGCCAGAGTACGATTTTTTCCAGCAGGAAGAATCCCAGCAGGCCGAGCAACACGGTCGCGGTAATTTTATGGATTTGCCCAGGGGCAGCCCCCTCCAGCGCCTCAGGCAATAAGTCCAGGAATGCCGCGCCCAGCAAAGCGCCGATGGCAAAGCTGACCAAGTGCGGCAATAAACGCGTACGAAACGGCCGGGGGAACAATAAAAACGCCCCCGCCGCCAGCACGCTGAGGATGCCGCCCAACAGGCTAAACAGTACGATCCAGGCCAGCAGGCTCATGCCCCACCCTTATTCTTGGTTATAAAGTTCGGCATCATACCTCAAAAACCAGTAACAAAGACCGGTAGCCAGAAGAGCCGGAAAAGACATGGAAATTTGGTTTTACCTTGGCACTTGTTATTTGTTACTTGTAACTGTCTCTATCCAGATCAACGTCGCCATGCGCCCGGTGATGCCGTTGCGCCGGTAAGAATAAAAACGCGGGTCGCTCAAGGTGCAGTCATTGCCGCCGTATACCTGCCTCACGCCGATGGCGGCCAAGCGCAGTCGCGCAAGCGCATACATGTCGGCGTACCAGCGCCTCGCCGAGATCTCGGGCTCGGGAAAAGCTGTATTTTCCGCACGGGTCTTCACGGCGAGCGGACTTCGCGCAGGCACGGGTGTAAAGGCCTGGGCGGCTGCACTATCCTTGTCCACAAAGGCCGCGCGCACCTCCGCACCGACCGCATAAGAGTGCGGGCCGATGGCAGGGCCCAGCCAGGCCATCAGGTGGCCGGGGGCAATCTCAAACGCGGCAACCGCCGCCTCAATCACCCCCGCCGCCAAACCGCGCCAACCGGCATGCACGGCCGCGACCTGTGTCCCGGCGTGATTGCAGAGCAGGAGCGGCAGGCAATCGGCGGTGAGTACCGCACACACCTGGTCTGGGCCCTTGGCATAAATCGCGTCGGCCTTGATGAGGCCGCTTGATGCGGGAGGCACGCTTGCGGCATCGACTGCGCAGGCGCCGTGCACCTGGTCAAGCCATATTGGCTCTGCCGGCAAACGCAAAATTTGCGTAAGCCGCCTGCGATTTTCCCGCACGGCCTGCGCATCGTCTCCCACGTGCTGAGCCAGATTCAGGCTGTCGTAAGGCGGCACACTTACGCCGCCTTGGCGTGTCGTGGTGCAGGCGCGTACCCGGTGCGGGGCAGGCCATGTCGGCTCGATCCAGTCCAACCCGGTATTATTTAGGGCTGACGCGCCGGACATCTTCTTTGAGCAGGTTTAGCAAGTTTTCCATATCAGCAGGAAGCGGCGCGGACCAGCGCAAGGGTTCGCCGCTGTCCGGGTGTATCAGCCCCAGGCTGGAGGCGTGCAGGGCCTGGCGCTTGAAACCGCGCAAGGCCTCAATAAGCTGCTCACCGGCGGCGGGCGGCGTGCGCAGCCGTCCGCCATAGACCGGATCGCCCAGCACGGGGAAGTGGATATGCGCCATGTGCACGCGGATCTGGTGGGTGCGGCCCGTTTCCAGGCGTGCCTTGATGTGCGTGTGCGCGCGGAAGCGCTGCGCGACCCGGTAGTGCGTGACCGCCGGTTTGCCGCGCTCGACGGCGGTCACGGCCATGCGCGTGCGCTCCACCGGATGCCTGCCCACGGCCAGTTCCACACGGCCGCCCGCGGTCATCACGCCGACCAGCAGGGCGTCGTACTCGCGCTCGACACTGCGCGCCTGTAGCTGCTCCACCAGATTTTTCTGCGCGGGGAGGCTGCGCGCTATCACCAACAGCCCGCTGGTATCCTTATCCAGGCGGTGCACGATGCCCGCGCGCGGCAGAGCGCCGAGCTCGGGCGCATAGTGCAAGAGCGCGTTCAGCAAAGTACCCTCGCTATTGCCCGCGCCGGGGTGCACCACCAGCCCGGCGGGTTTGTTGATCACCAGCAGGGCCGCATCCTCGTACACCACTTCCAGGGATATCGGCTGCGCCTCCCAGCGCGTCTGCTCCTCGGCCAGTGCATGGACCTCGACGTATTCCCCGCCTTGCACCTTGTCGCGCGAGCGCCACTGCGCGGCATCCACGCTGACCTGGCCTTGCTTGACCCATTGTTGCAGGCGCGCGCGCGAATAGTCCGGGAACAGCTCGGCCAATGCCTGATCAAGGCGCTTGCCCGCCATTTGCTCGGGGACGTGCGATGTTAAATGTTGAGTTTTTGACATTGTTCGCTGCCCGGTGGGCATTGGATGTATAATTTGCGCAAGATTTCGCTTCAGCTCGTCGAACCCGGAGATACCCTACCACAATGCGCTCGATCAAACTGCTGCTTATTACTTCACTGCTTGGCCTCTCGCTGCTTGGCTTGGGCGGCTGCTCCCTGCTACCCGACCAGGTCGACAATACCAAGAGCTGGTCCGCGGAACGCTTTTATACAGAGGCCAAGGAGGCACTGAATAGCCGCGATTACGGAACGGCCATCAAGTATTTTGAAACGCTGGAGGCGCGCTACCCGTTCGGGCGCTATGCCCAGCAGGCGCAACTGGAAGTGATCTACGCCTATTACAAGGATAACGAGCCTGTCTCGGCAGTGGCCGCCGCCGACCGTTTTATCAAGCTCTATCCGCGTCACCCGTTCGTGGACTATGCCTATTATTTGAAGGGGCTGGCGAATTTCAGCACGAGCCGCGGCCTGGTGGAACGTTATCTCCCGCAAGATACTTCACAGCGCGACCCGGGCGCGGCGCGTCAATCATTCCAGGACTTTTCCGACTTGGTGAAACGCTTTCCCAACAGCAAATACACCAAGGACGCCACACTGCGCATGACCTATCTGCGCAATAATCTCGCCAAATATGAAATCAATGTGGCCAATTATTACATGAAGCGCGGCGCCTACGTCGCGGCCGCCAACCGCGCCAAATACGTGGTGGAAAACTATCAACGCACACCCTCCGTGCCCGATGCCCTCGGCATTCTGGCCAAGGCCTACAAGGTAATGGGGCTGGATGACTTATCCGCGGATGCCCTGCGCGTGCTCGAACTGAATTATCCGAAGCATCGGGCGCTCGCGCAGGCCAAAAATACGGTCGTTAAGTAACCATGCCTTACATCAATATATAAGCTCACGCCATGCTGAGCTTCGGCTATCGCGCCGGCTGTCTGCATCTTAAATTCATCGTTAGCTAGTCCAGGGTGATAACACATCTTACCGAGCCCGCCCCGGCCAACCATTTTTTGCAAGAGCATGCCCACCTGTTACTTAGCAGCCTGAGGCATTGGACAGGCCGTGACGTAATAGATCCTACGCTGTCTTTGGAGCAACAGGCTCAGCAGCTTTTCCACGCATCTTTCGCAGTCGCCTCGCATGATGCCTCGGCGGATCCCGTTCTCAATTATGGAAATCGGGCTGCGCTGCAACTGTGGGAAGCGTCGTGGCCGGAATTTGTCTCCATGCCGTCGCGGTTTACCGCAGAGACTATCACGCAAGATGAGCGGCGCCGTTTATTGGCAGAAGTGATCACCCAGGGATTTATCGACAACTATCAGGGAATCCGCATTTCCGCAAAGGGACGCAGGTTTATGATCAAACAAGCAACGGTGTGGAATTTGCTTAATGAGGCAGATGAATATTGCGGCCAAGCAGTTATCTTCCGCGACTGGCATT
>JBDSTW010000079.1:0-2056 GCA_039928055.1 Gammaproteobacteria bacterium
TTTCCTTCACTGAGCGTAATGGCGGCGATCTTGCTATTGGCAAAACCGACTATTACCTTCTCACCGGCTACCAATGGCGGGCTGGTACCGCGCAAGGTAAGCGCCGGAACCGTTTGCTCGTAGACCCAGATGCGCGCGCCTGTCTTTGCATCCAGGCCAAATAATTTTCCGTCGATGGTACGCGCCACGACAACGCCTTGCGCAGCGCGCGGTGCGGCCAATATTTCACTGGAGACCTGGGTATTCCAGACAAGCTCGCCGCTGCCGGCATTTAACGCAATCACCTCGCCCTCGCTGGTGCCGATCAGCACCAGGCCTTCCCCGCTCCCCGGCCCGCCGGAAATGCGCGCCTTGGTTTGTCTCTCCCATAAGGGCTGACCTGTAGCGCTGGCGTAAGCACTGACGCGGCCCTTGCGATCCGCTGCAAAAACTTTATCGCCCTCGACCCGCGGCATTAATTTTATGTATTGCTCCTCGCTGCCGCTGCCTACATCCCTGGACCAGAGCACCTGTACCGCTACACTGGACTGCAAGGTCACCAGTGGCGCCGGGGGAGTGGAATTATCCTTGCCTGCAAAGAAATTTCCCACCATGGCGCAGCCGCCGGTGAGCGTGCCGATAAGCACGGTCGCAACCAATAAGTTCAGTCTCATGCCTCTTTCTCCCGTGCAGGAGGATTGCCGAGATCATCGAGCTTCATTTGTAGCAGGGCCTTTTTTTCCGGGCTCGCTTGCTCACCCGGCGCCTTCAAGGCGCGCCGGTAGGCCGCGCTCGCCTCACTGACCTGCCCCATCTTCAGGTAGATGTCTCCCGTCACCTCTTCGTAGGCCGATGAAAAGCCGCCCGGCTTCGACACCGAAACGAGCTTGAGCGCGGCCTTGGCATCGCCCGCGTCAAGCAGCACGCGTGCGAGGCGAAGCCTGGCTATATGCTGAAGATTATCATGCCCGGCATTGTTCATGGCCCACTCAAGATGCTCACGCGCACCCTTCGTATCACCCTTGTCCAACGCCAGTTTTGCCATGGCCATGGCGGCGAATACCGCATAAGGCGTGTCGCCATATTGGTTACGGATGCGCGCCGCGCGCTCCAGCCCGGCGCGTGTGTCGCCCTTCTCGACGTCACCTATGAGTAGCTGGTATTCCGCCGAGGCCGCTTCGGCCTGTGTGTGTGTGTGATTGCGCCACGCCCAGTAGGCAAAGATCAGGCTCAGGCCGATAACCGCGCCCGCAATAAGCGGCATCCAATTCTCTTTCCACCACTTTTTCAGCTCTTCAAGCTGCTCATGCTCTGTTGCGTAGACGTCCACACATTACTCCCGGTCCCGGCAAAATGGGGGTCATTTTAACACGCCAAGGAAATCCTGCCTAAGCTTATGCCCCAAGCGTTGTATCTAAAGAAACCCTGATTAATTCCATTTCCGTCATTCCCGCGCACGCGGGAATCCAGCGTGCCGTCGGATCCGTGGAGTTTATCCTGAGCGAAGTCGAAGGGCTTGATCCGACCTACCTATCTTCTGCCCTAAGCGTTATATCCAGTTAAGATTGGAGCCACATTCGGAGAGGCTTGATGCAGCAACACTCAATTTGGAAACTTAGGCATTGCGATGTTGCTCAGCAGCGCGGCTTAGCTTCAGCCGGCTGCCATCAGATTGCGGTAAGAAATAGGCAATGACTAGCGGGTTACACTACCGTCTGCGTCTGCGGCGGCGCGCGCCTCGGCCTCGGCGATGTTTTGCTTGATGGCGCGCACATCTTCGGAGTCGGCCGGCATGGATTGTATCAGGCGCTTCCAATACTCGCTCGCGGCGTGATAGTCGTCTTTCTGAAATGCGGCCATGCCCGCCAGGTAAAGACCCTTTGGATTGTCAGGGTCCAGCTTCAAGGCCTTCTCAAAAAGCTCCGTGGGTTTACCGGCGAGCTTTTGATCGCTATCGCTCAGGGCCAGCGCCTCTGCGTAATCCGCCAGCAATTGCGCGTCATCGGGGAGCAGCGGCAAGGCCTTGGCATAGGCATCACTTGCCTCGGTATTGCGGCCCATTACAGAGTAGGAACGC
>JBDSTW010000080.1:0-1558 GCA_039928055.1 Gammaproteobacteria bacterium
GCCTCTGCCCCCTGGGCCGCGACATCCTGACCGCCGAGCGAGAGGATCTCCTGCGGCGAACGCATCTCAATAGGGATATCCGCGCCGCGGGCCAGCGTCATATCAACCGTGGATAAGGGGGCAACGGCCATGAATTTTAAACCATGATGGCGCGCGGCCACCGCCAGGCCGTACGTGCCGATCTTATTGGCCAGGTCGCCATTGGCGGCAATGCGATCGGCACCGACAATCACCCAATCGACCTGTCCCTGGCGCATTAAATGGGCGGCCGCAGAATCCGTGATCAAGGTAACCGGAATACCCTCCTGAACCAGTTCCCAGGCCGTCAAGCGCGCCCCTTGTAACCAAGGCCGTGTCTCGGTGGCGAATACCCGTTCAATCTTGCGGCCGGCATAAGCGGCGCGGATAACCCCCAAGGCCGTTCCATAGCCGCCGGTGGCGAGCGAACCGGTGTTGCAATGCGTTAACACACCACAGCCTGGCTTCAGCAACCCGGCCCCTGATTGCCCCATGCTGCGGTTATCGGCAAGGTCTTGTTCGTGTATCCTGCCAGCCTCGGCAAGCAGCACCGGCTTCGGCTCTCCCTCTATGCCATGCATCTTTTGGCGCATCCTGTTCAAGGCCCAAACCAGATTAATCGCCGTGGGGCGGGCGGCGGCCAGCAGGGCAAGATCGGCCTCTATATCATGGCGCCACGTTGCAGGCGCTGCGGCATAGCGAGTCATGGCGGCCAGCACCACGCCGTAGGCGGCGCATATTCCAATAGCCGGTGCGCCGCGCACAACCATCGCGGAAATCGCCGCCGCTACAGCGGATGCATCGGCACACTCGATATACTCATGACTTTGCGGCAGAGCACGTTGATCGAGCAGCCTGACAATTCCATTTTTCCACTCCACGGCGCGGATACTATCGTAACTATTTGTTGGCATGGCGTTCCTTCGAGTTATAACTAAGGTGTGATTCTCATAAATTTCATGGTAATGCCGCTTGCTTGCAAGCTGAAAAAAAGGTTTGTTTTGTCTGTAAATATGGTAGATTATACCTGCCAGACTTGCTGATAGATGCGCGGCTATCCATGATTGGAACGACTGGTTAACTGTGTAACTGTGATAGAATTCTTTTATCAAGCGCGATACTCAGTAAAGTAACCGAAAATTTAAACTTATAGGAGTTACTCAATTATGCAAAAAACAATTAAGAATCTTATCATCAGCGGCGTTGTAATGGCCCCGCTGACTTTAGGTCTGAATCTAGCATCTGCAGCGGACACCGTGCCGGGAACCTACTCCAACAACTCTTCTTATGTAGTGGATTCGCAGGGACATCTGGTTAAAGACAGCCAGGGAAACTGTATTCGTACGGGCGCCTGGAATCAGGCCAATGCCTTGGCAGAATGCGGCGATAAGGCAACCGAAGCCGCCCCGCCTGCACCCGCCGCCGGCCCCGCACCGCCTGCAATACCCACGACTACCTTGCAGGCCGAAACCCTGTTCGATTTCGATAAGGCCGTACTGAAGCCCGAAGGCAAGGCAATCTTGGACGACTTCGTCGCCAA
>JBDSTW010000081.1:0-1767 GCA_039928055.1 Gammaproteobacteria bacterium
GTTTCATCGCACCGTGATGGTTGGGCGCAAACAAAAATCCGACACCGATGGTTTCCACGCATTCCGCAACCTGCGCAGGCGTTAAATTCAAATTTATACCCGCCGCTTCCAGTACATCGGCACTGCCGGATTTGCTGGAGACGGAACGGTTTCCGTGCTTAGCCACCTGCGCACCGGCGGCGGCAGCAACAAATGCTGCGGCGGTGGAGATATTGAAACTCTGCGCGCCATCACCACCGGTGCCGCAGGTGTCGACGAGATGCGCACCGCGCACCTCGACCTTGACAGCAAGCTCGCGCATGACCTGCGCCGCTGCGGTGATCTCATCGACCGTTTCACCCTTCATGCGCAGGCCGACCAGGAAACCGCCGATCTGCGCAGGCGTTGCCGCGCCGCTCATGATCGTATGCATCACGGCGGTCATTTCTGCCGGGTTTAGATCACGCAGTTCAGTGACGGCGCGGATGGCGGATTGCATGTCCATTTTTGTAAAAACCTAACGCAAAGACGCAAAGAAAATCATAGATTATTGACTACTCTTTTAATGCCATCCTTTAAAGCGGGGACATTAAAGTTGATAAGCAATCCCAACTTTTTCCTGGTGAGGCGTAAATATGAGAGTAACTGTGCCTTATGCAAGGGTAATAAGTTTTCCACAACTTTTAGTTCAACAATAACTTTTTCTGCGACAAGTAAGTCCAGCCGGTAGGTTGTCTCAAATATTAGGCCTTTATATTGAACAGGGACAGCTACCTCTTCCTGTAAAGGTATATTCCTTAGAGATATCTCACGTATAAGACACGTTTTATATACGGATTCAAGCAATCCCGGCCCCAATGTCCTATGAACCTCGATTGCAGAATCCACGATGATGTATGAAATTTCATTTTCACCCATTAATTGCTCTTCGCGTCTTCGCGCCTTTGCGTCAGGTTTTAAGGAAATTTCTCAGCAAGTCGTGGCCGTGTTCGGTCAGGATGGATTCGGGATGAAACTGCACGCCTTCCACGGCCAATTCACGGTGGCGCACGCCCATGATCTCATCCAATTGCCCCGCTTCATCTTCGGTCCATGCCGTAATTTCCAGCGATGCAGGCAAAGACGCCTTCTCGATCACCAGCGAATGATAACGCGTGGCCTCGAAGGGGTTGGGCAGACCCTTGAATACGCCCTTGCCCGTATGATGAATCATCGAGGTCTTGCCGTGCATGATGGCGCGCGCATGTACGACCTTGCCGCCAAAGGCCTGCCCGATGCTCTGGTGGCCGAGGCACACGCCGAGCACGGGAATCTTGCCGGCGAAATGTTGCAAGGTGGCCAGCGATACGCCCGCTTCATTGGGCGTGCACGGGCCAGGGGATATCACAATCCTCTCCGGTGCCAGCTCCTCGATCTCTTTAATGCTGATTTGATCGTTGCGAACCACGCGCACATCCGCGCCCAGCTCACCGAGGTATTGCACGAGGTTGTAGGTAAACGAATCGTAGTTGTCGATCATCAATAACATGCCTTAAACCTCCGGCGCAGACGCAGCAATGGCCGCGGCCTTGAAAATGGCGCGCGCCTTGTTCAGGGTCTCGTCCCATTCCTTGCCGGGCACCGAATCGGCCACGATGCCCGCGCCCGCCTGGATGTGCAGCATGCCATCTTTAATCACGGCGGTGCGTATGGCAATTGCGGTGTCCATATTACCGTTCCAGCCGAGATAACCCACGGCGCCCGAGTAGATGCCGCGCTTGACCGGCTCCAGCTCGTCGATAATCTCCA
>JBDSTW010000082.1:0-1655 GCA_039928055.1 Gammaproteobacteria bacterium
AAAATCTTATTCGCAATATCCTGCCGCAGCAGGCCTATGTTATGCAGCATGTTTTATCCAACGGTACGCGCGCCGACTGCGCGATATTTTTGCCCGAACCCCTGGGCACGCTGGCCATCGATGCGAAATTTCCCCTGGAAAATTATCATCGTATGTTTACCGCGGGTATAAGCGAGTTGGAACGCGCACAGGCGCAGCGGCAATTTAAGGCGGACGTCAAGAAACATGTGGATGACATCAGCCAAAAATACATCATCGCGAATGAAACCTGCGATGGCGCGGTGATGTTTGTACCCGCGGAGGCCGTATTTGCCGAGATCCATAGCTACCATAGTGATGTCGGGGCCTATGCCCACCAAAAACGCGTTTGGATCGTATCGCCGACCACGATGATGGCGATCATTACCACGACCTGCGCGGTCATGAAGGACATCGAAACACGCAAGCAGGTGCACATCATCAAACAGGAATTAGGCAAACTCGCCAAGGATTTTGAGCGTTTCGATGTGCGTATGAAAAAGCTGGCTGACCATATACGCCAGGCGCACGAAGACGCGGAAGATGTTCACAAATCAAGCAAAAAAATCAGCCAGGGATTTTTAAAGATCGAGCGCGTCGAGCTCGAGAACAGCGAAACGCCGGTGCTTGATGTTTCGAATAAGAAAGAAGAAAAACAGCTTAATTAACGCACGCCGGCATAAAAAATTTATCTATGCGCAGTAGTACGGATATAGTATCGCCGCCCGCGCCGGTCAGTTTCTTCGAAGCGTTTATCTACTGGCTCAAGCTCGGCTTCATAAGCTTTGGCGGACCTGCCGGGCAAATCGCGTTAATGCACGAGGAACTGGTCGAGCGCCGCCGCTGGATTTCGGATCGGCGTTTCTTACACGCCCTCAATTACACCATGATGCTGCCCGGACCCGAGGCGCAACAGCTTGCCACGTATATCGGCTGGCTGATGCATGGCACGCGCGGCGGAATCATGGCCGGCGTGCTGTTCATACTTCCCTCGTTGTTTATTCTCATGTCCCTGACCTGGGCGTACTTGGCCTTCGGTGACCGGCCCGAGATAGCCGGCATACTCTACGGCATCAAGCCCGCCGTGGTCGCCATCGTTGCGTTTGCCGTTTACCGTATCGGCTCGCGTGCAATAAGCAATACTGTGCTGCTCGCCATTTCACTCTTGGCCTTCGCCGCCATATTCATCTCCGGCATCCTGTATCCCGCGCTTCTCACGTTTCCTTACATCATACTCACGGCCGCGCTGATCGGATTGGTTGGAGGCCGTGTTGCGCCGGATAAATTTAAAACAGGCGGAAGACACGGCATGTCGAATAAACATTACGGCCCGGCCTTAATCGATGATCAGACAATACGTACGGCACACACGCACTTTACCTGGACGCGGGTGATCGCTTATGCATTGATCGGCGTGCTTCTATGGGCGATAGCCATTGGCTGGCTGACCGCCTGGCAAGGATGGCAAGGCACGCTTGCCCAAATCGCCTGGTTCTTTACCAAGGCTGCGCTACTGACCTTCGGCGGCGCTTATGCCGTTCTGCCTTACGTCTATCAGGGCGCCGTCGAACATTATCACTGGCTCACGGCCACGCAGATGATCGATGGCCTCGCGCTCGGCGAAACTACACCGGGGC
>JBDSTW010000083.1:0-5042 GCA_039928055.1 Gammaproteobacteria bacterium
GTCTTGGTGGGGATCATGGATTGCGTAGCCGAGCGCGCGCGACGCAGATCGCTGTGATAAACATCGGTCAGCACTTGATCATTGGTGTAGCTGTGCACCGTCGTCATCAGGCCGTGCTTGATGCCGATTTTTTTGTGCAAGGGGGCAACCAGCGGAACCAGGCAATTTGTGGTGCACGAGGCATTGGAGATAATCGTATCCGCGGCCCTGAGCGTCTTGTCATTCACGCCGAACACGATGGTGGCGTCCACGTTGGTGCCGGGCGCGGAAATGATCACCTTCTTGGCGCCGGCCTTGATATGCGCCATGCACTTTTCTTTACTGGTGAAAATACCGGTGCACTCGTGCACGACATCGATATTCAATTCACCCCAGGGCAATTGCGCAGGATCGCGCATGGCCAACACACGAATGCGGTCGCCATTGACGATCATATAGTCGCCGTCCACCGCAACTGTGCCAGGGAACTTGCCGTGCACGGTATCGTACTGCGTCAGATGTGCATTGGTCTCGGCGTTACCCAGATCATTGATTGCAACGATCTCGATCTCTTTATTTCGCCCGCCCTCGTACAAGGCACGCAGCACATTACGGCCGATGCGGCCATAGCCGTTAATCGCAACTCTTATTGCCATTTTCTTCTCTCCAAAATTGCCAAAAAATTCGAGCAACCTAACGCAAAGACGCTAAGACACAAAGGTAAAACGTCATTATTTTCGGCACATGCGCGCAACCGCGCCATTATGGCAACATTGACTTTATTGTTTTATCTTTTTTATTTTCTATGCGTCTTGGCGTCTTTGCGTTGAGTCTTATACTCAAAAATTACAACACATCCTCGACGGCGGCTACCACGTTCTCCACGGTGAAGCCGAAGTGTTTGAACAATTCAGGTGCCGGGGCCGATTCGCCGAAGGTGTTAATACCAATCACCTTGCCTTGCAAACCGACGTATTTAATCCAGCCATCGGTCACACCCGCCTCCACGGCAACGCGCGCGGCAATACGTCTAGGCAACACGGATTCACGATAAGCCTCGTCCTGCGCATCGAACAATTGCGTGCAGGGCATGGAGACGACGCGGGTATTCAAGCCCCGCTCGTTTAATTGCTGCGCGGCGCTCACCGCGATGCCCACCTCGGAGCCGGTGGCGATAATGATGGCCTGCACCGGCAACGGCGCCGGGCAATCCAATAACACATAGCCGCCGCGTTCGATATTGGCTATGGCCTGGGCGTCGCGCTTTTGATGATTGAGATTCTGCCGGGAAAATATCAGACAGGCCGGCCCCTGGGTACGCTCGATGGCCGCCTTCCAACACACTGCGGACTCCACGGCATCACAGGGACGCCAGACATGCATGTTCGGAATCATGCGCAGCGTGGCGGTCTGCTCCACCGCTTGATGCGTAGGGCCGTCCTCGCCGAGGCCGATCGAGTCGTGCGTATAGACGAACAGCACGCGCTGCTTCATCAGGGCCGCCATGCGCAAGGCATTGCGCGCGTATTCCGAAAACATCAGGAAGGTGCCGCCGTAAGGTATCAGACCGCCGTGCAGGGCCATGCCGTTCATGATCGCGGACATGCCGAATTCGCGCACGCCGTAGTAAATATAGTTACCGTCGGCCACGGTATTGCTGATGGCCTGCGTACCCTTCCAATTGGTGTAGTTGGAACCGGTGAGGTCTGCGGAACCGCCGAGCAACTCGGGCAACAGCGGTGCATATCCGTTGATGGCATTTTGCGAGGCCTTGCGCGAGGCGATACTCTCACCCTTGGCATCCACCTCCGCAATATAGGCCGCGACCTTCTGCGCCCAAGCGGCCGGCAAATCGCCTTTGAGACGACGCTCCAATTCCGCTGCAAGTTCCGGCTCAGCCACTTTATAGGCCGCGAAGGCCTGGTTCCACTCGTCTTCCAGCTTGGCGCCCTTAGCCTTGGCATCCCATCCGGCATAAATGTCGTCAGGGATCACAAACGGCTCATGCTTCCAGCCGATGTTTTCGCGCGTGGCAGCGATTTCTTTGTCGCCCAAGGCCGCGCCGTGGCAATCGTGGCTGCCACACAGGTTTGGCGCGCCAAAGCCGATCACGGTCTTGCAGCAGATTAGGGTGGGTTTGTCGTTGACCGAGCGCGCCTCGCGTACTGCTTTTAGCAGCGCCTCACTGTTGTGTCCGTCCACATCGGGCACGACATGCCAACCGTAGGCCTCGAAGCGCTTGGGGGTGTCGTCGGTGAACCAACCTTCCACGTGGCCGTCGATGGAGATGCCGTTATCGTCATAGAAGGCGATCAGCTTACCCAGGCCCAGGGTGCCGGCCAGCGAACAGACCTCGTGCGAGATGCCTTCCATCAAACAACCGTCACCCAGAAACACATAGGTGTAGTGGTCGATAATGCGATGGCCCTCGCGATTGAACTGCGCGGCAAGATTCTTCTCCGCAATCGCCATACCCACCGCGTTGGCAATGCCCTGGCCCAGCGGCCCCGTGGTCGTCTCGATGCCGGGCGCGTAGCCGTATTCGGGGTGGCCCGGCGTCATCGAGTGCATTTGCCGGAAGCGTTTGATTTCATCCATGGGCAGGGCGTAACCGGCCAAGTGCAGCAGCGCGTACTGGAGCATGGAGCCGTGGCCGTTGGAGAGCACGAAGCGATCACGATTGTGCCATTTCGGATTGACCGGATTGTGGTGTAGAAAATCGTTCCACAACACCTCGGCGATATCCGCCATGCCCATAGGCATTCCGGGGTGACCGGAATTGGCCTTTTGCACGGCGTCCATGCTCAAGGCGCGGATGGCATTGGCTAATTCTCTACGTGAAGGCATGCAAATCTCCTAATAAAAAGAAAATCTTTGGATTGAACCGGGATGCGGGCACTGACTACGCTGCTTAGCTTTGTCTTTCACCGGTAGCATTAAGGCAATGTCTGGCGCTATTTGTAGCGCCAGACATTGCCTTAAGCATAGACCGGCTCAGGCAATAAACGATCTCAGCTCAGATCATTGCTCATGACCCGAGGCTGCCTTAAGCAGATGATAAGCAACCAGTAATTGGGTCAAGGCCAGCGGATGCGACTTCAGTATTTCGCCGGTGGTCCCGGTGATGGTGCCTATGCCTTCACGGCGCAGGTGGTGGTGCTCACCCGGGATATAACTCCAGAGCAAGTCTTCAAGCCGCTTGGCTTTTTGATCGGAAATCGAGCCGGCTATCTCCAAACGATCCACCGGCAGATCCATATCCCTGTCCAACACCAGGTGCAAGCCGTTACCTTCATTTCCGCCTTCCTCCAGGACCTCGGAAAGGTCGGGGTGCGAGGGCAAGGTTGGGCGCAAAATCAATGAGGCATTAAGATGGCCGCCGGTCTCCTCCTGGTGCTCAGGAGGCGGATAAAAACAGATCACCATGTCGGCCCACTTGCGTTGCGGACGGATAAACGCCTCGGAATCCGCTTCCCGGGATTGCATCTCCTTACGCACGGCCTCGGGGGCATGGCCGCGCTTGCTGGTGTCGCGCTTCATTTTCCATTGATAACGCAACTCCTCCGGCGGCGCCAGGTAAAGCTTCACGTCGTAGCAGTCGCGCATCGCCTTGGTGTGATAGCCCAGCAAGCCCTCCACGATGACGAATTCGTTCGAGCTGACGTAGTTCGGCGGGTCGAAATCGCCGGTGGAGTGGTTGTAGTGCGGCTTGAGGATAGGCTGGCCTTTCTTGAGCAGGCGCAGGTGCTGCTCGATAATATCCACATAATTGCAATCGGGGTGCAGGGCGGTAATGCCCAGGCGCGC
This sequence comes from Gammaproteobacteria bacterium, assembly GCA_039928055.1. GTDB lineage: Bacteria > Pseudomonadota > Gammaproteobacteria > SURF-13 > SURF-13 > JBDSTW01. The sequence goes on from JBDSTW010000083.1 coordinate 3,787, forward strand.
ACGATCCACGCGATTATATTTATGGTAATCATCGGTGCATATCGTAGTTACGCGGTCTTCACCCAGCACCTGGGCGATCCCTTTCGTAATAGTGGTCTTCCCCGCGGCGGAATCGCCCACGATACCCAGTACGATAGGTCTATTCATCTCACCGCCCCTTTATTCACCACGGCCATTACCACACCCCGCTCATCTCTAGTTTAAAAACCATCAAAGGGCTAAACCGACCGCCCTTGCTCCGCTGCTCCGCCTCACCTGCATAAACTACAGCGGCGCTGCGCCTTATCCACCCACGCTAACTCCTTGCCCGGCTGCACAGCCCAAACAACAAAAAAACTCTATCGCACTCCAATTTGGTAATTTGGCGGCGAATGAGAGCTCTCAGGGTGCTTCGAATGTTTTGTGGTCTGCGATTATAAAAATTTATTTTTAATCTGCCAATGTTTTGTATTCTCTCTTACCCGCCGTGTTTCGGCAAGACTTTAAGGTTGCGGATCGGCATATCTGGGGCAAAAAATGGATGAGCAAGCCTGGTTATAACTGAATTAACCGGGATTTATAAGCCGTCTGAACCCCAGGTAATCTCAGGGCGACGCAGCCTGGGCGACCCGCTCAATTACCCCATTTGATCGAGCAGCCCATACTCGGAATCTGTTCGCACGGGCCCTGCCCGGTCTGCGCAACCATCTTCATCGCCTCGAATAGATCGCGCCGTACCTCCGGCGGAGCGGTTTCCTTGCGGCTGGCATCCAGACGGCCACGGTATTGCAATTCCAGGCGCCCGTTATAGCCAAAGAAATCCGGCGTGCACACAGCCCCGTACGCCTTGGCAACATCTTGAGTTTCATCAATAAGATAAGGGAAAGGGAAGCCATACTCCAGGGCCACCTTGCGCATATTCTCGAAGCTGTCTTCCGGATATTCGGCCGGATCGTTGGACATGATGGCCACGCTCTTGATTCCGTAGCCAAGCAGTTCTTGGGTGTCGCGCACTATGCGTTCGCGCACGGCCTTGACGTAAGGGCAATGATTGCAGATAAACATCACCAGCAAGCCGCTTTCGCCCTTGCAATCGGCCAAGGTCCAGGTTTTGCCGTCTACACCCGGCAGGGAAAAGTCCACTGCGGGTGCGCCAAAGTCGCAGATTGGGGTTTCAAGGCTTACCATTGCGTTTTCCTCCGGATTTATATGTAAAAAAACTGCCAAACAGGTAAAATATTCTGTTTAACATTCATTGGCAGTTTAACGCCTTAGCA
>JBDSTW010000084.1:0-7969 GCA_039928055.1 Gammaproteobacteria bacterium
TTGAAAAATGGCGGCACATCCCTGTGCCTAAAGGAAACCTCTGACTTAATCAGATGTTCCTTAATCAGTTGATAGCCGGTACCGCCTATGGCTTGTATGGGATATTGGGACTTATCGGCGTATTTCAAGCCCGCCGGTGTTTTTATCAGGCAGCGGCGTCCGGGGCCTTGGAGACAATGACCATGGCCGGACGTATCAGGCGGTCGTGCAGCAGATAGGCCTTCTGGCACACCGTCAACACGGTATTAGGCTCCACATCGGCGGATTCCTGGGTCAGCATGGCCTGGTGCAATTGCGGATTAAACTTCTCACCCTTGGGGTTAAGCTCCTTGATACCGAATTTTTCCAGTGCCGCCTGTAGCATCTTCAGGGTGAGTTCCATGCCCTCGCGCAGCTTTTTTATATCGCCCGATTCATTGCCGGCCGTCGCCTTGCTGGCCTCCAGGCCAAGCTCCAGGCTGTCCATAACGGGCAATAAGGCCGTGGCGAAGCGCTCCAGCGCATACTTATGGGCACTCTCCACGTCGCGCTCGTTGCGGCGGCGCAGGTTTTCCATGTCGGCCTTGGCCTTTAAAAATTGATTCCAGTGCTCGTCTGCCTTGCTTCGGGCATCTTCCAGCAGCAGCATCATTTCTTCATGCGAGCCTGGTTTCGCCGCCGTCGGCGTGGCTGCGAAGTCATTTACCGCTTCGGCCTGTCCTTGCCCGTTAGAGGTAGGCTCTTCATTTTCCATAACTGTCTCCCGATTCATTACGATCCTGTTGCATTAGGGTTAATTGAAGTAAAAGGCACATGTGCCGAGCCTGCCCGAAGGCAGCCTCGCGAATACGGCTAGTGGCGGTGATCCAGGGCCGCGCCCAGCAGGCGAGCGGTCATATCCACCATGGGGATGATGCGTTCATAAAACATGCGCGTCGGGCCGATCACGCCTAAAACGCCGACCACTTGGCCGCCCACCGCATAAGGCGAGGTAATCACGCTATAGTCTTTGAGCATTTCATAGCCGGACTCCCTGCCGATATAAATTTGTAAGGCCTGCGCCTTGAGGCCCTGATCGAGCAGATGCAGGATGTCGCGCTTGTGATTAAAGGCCTCGAATAACTGGTATAGGGTCTCGATGTTGGAGTTTTCCGTGTTGCTGAGCAGATGGGTCTGCCCGGCGACCACGTAATCGTCGCCGTTGGGTTGCGCATTAAAGGTCTTATCCGCCATTTCGACGGCGGCAAGCATCATCCGGTTCATGTTTTCGCGCGTCTCGTTCATCTCCTTGAGCAAATTGTCCTTGACCCGGCGTAAATCCTGGCCGGCAAACGCGCTGTTTAAATAGTTCGTCGCCTGTTGCAGTTCGGCCGGCGTGTAGGTGCGCTCGGTATGAATGATGCGGTTTTGCACCTCGCGCTCATTGATAACCAGAATGACCAGCACGCGGTTATCGGACAAGGGTAAAAATTCCACTTGGCGCAAGGTGATCTGCTCGCGCCGCGGCAGCATGACGACACTGGCCAGGTGGGTGACCTCCGACAGCAGGGTGGATGCGGTCTCCAGCAGGCCTTGCGTATTCTTGTCCGGATCGAGCTGCTTCTTGAGGCGCTGCACCTCGGCGCTGTCCATGGACTCGATGGTGAGCAGGCTATCGACAAAAAACCGGTAGCCCAACATCGTGGGGATGCGCCCGGCCGAGACGTGGGGCGAGGTGACGAGTTGCAGATCTTCAAGATCAGCCATGACATTACGCACCGTCGCGGGGCTGAGGTCCAGCCCGGCATCGCGCGCCAAGGTGCGCGAGCTGACCGGTTGGCCATCGCGTATATAACGGCCGACCAGCGCCTTTAACAGGCACTGCGCGCGTTCGCTGATGATCTGATTACGGGACACGTGGCGTTCCTAAGCTAATAAAGATTCACACATTGGCGCTCAAGGTCGTTGAGTGCCAATGCACGCTATCAACCTCTATTCTCGCTGTCAAGACTGCCGCGCTAAATGCCTCCCCAAACGTGTTTGCGTGTAGCTATCAGCCCTCAGCTATGCGCGCCGATGGCCGAATCAGGGCCGTTATGCTAAATTTCGCCACATCAAACCTCTGGAAATGAAATGTCTCCCTCGTTCAATTGCATCGGCCTGATCGGCAAGTACGGCGACCCCAGCATCCGGGGCATCCTCCTGACGCTAAGCAAGTACCTAAAGCAACACCAATTCAGGATCATGGTGGACGAAAGTTCGGCCGATCTGCTGGCCGATGAGGGGCTGGAGGTGGGATCGCGCAGGCAAATCGGCGAAAGCTGCGACCTGGTTATCGTCATCGGCGGCGACGGCAGCCTGCTCAACGTAGCCCGCTCCCTCGCCGATTACGAGGTTCCCCTTATGGGCATCAACCAGGGGCGCCTGGGGTTTTTAGCGGATGTAACACCCGCCGGGATGATCGAAAAGCTGGATGAAATTCTCTGGGGGAGCTATCTGGAAGAGGATCGCATCCTGCTGCATGCCACCACCGAGCGCAATGGCATGCGCATTAATGAAAGTTTTGCCCTCAACGATGTGGTTGTGCACAAGTGGAATATCGGGCGCATGATCGAATTCGATACCTACATTAACGGCCTGTTTGTTAATACGCTCCGCTCGGATGGCATTATTGTCGCCACGCCGACCGGCTCGACGGCCTACGCCCTGTCCAGCGGCGGCCCGATCCTGCATCCCAAGCTGAACGCCATGGTGCTGGTCCCGGTCTCGCCGCACACCATGAGCAACCGCCCGATCGTGATCGACGGCGACAGTCACGTTGAAATCAGGGTGAAAGACAGCAACCCGTTTCATGCCCAGGTGACCTGCGACGGCCAGATCAACCTCGATCTGGCGGCGGGCGATCTGATCAAGATTCGCAAACACGACAAGAAGATCAGGCTCATCCACCCCGCAAACCACGACCATTATATGGTGTTACGCGCCAAGCTCCAGTGGGGAGGCCGGCTGGACTACTAACGGGATCCTGAAAGCCAAGCCCCTGCGATGCTAAACCATATCGATATCCGCCACTTCGCCATCATCGACCGGGTTGCCCTGGAACTCGGCAGCGGCATGACCGTGCTCACCGGCGAGACCGGCGCCGGAAAATCCATCCTGATCGATGCCTTAAATCTCGCCTTGGGTGACCGCGCGGACGTCGGCGTCATCCGCCATGGCTGCGAGCGCGCAGAGATCACGGCCAGTTTCGATATCGGCACGGTCGCTGCCGCCCAGGCCTGGCTGAAGGAACACGAGCTCGATGCCGACACCGCCTGCCTGATGCGCCGTGTTATCAGTCAGGACGGTCGCTCCAAGGGTTTTATCAACGGTAGCCCGGTCACCCTGCAATCCCTGCGCGAGCTCGGCGAGATGCTGGTGGATATCCACGGCCAGCACGAACACCAGTCCCTGCTACGCCCGGACATACAGCGCCAGCTTCTGGATGACTTCGCCGGCCATACCCCGCTGGTTAATGAAATCGCCGCGCTTTATCAGCGCTGGAAAGACACGAACCGCGACCTGCACAACATGACACGCGCCGCGGATGACCGTATCGCACGCTGCGAGTTGCTGACTTACCAGGCGCGCGAGCTCGAGACGCTCAATCTGAGCGAGGCTGAACTGGATGAACTCAACGAAGAGCATACCCGCCTCAGCCACGCGGCCAAATTGCTCGAGGTCTGCCAGACCGAGCTGCAAACCCTTTATGAAAATGATGAGACCGCGGCGCTTGGCCTGGTCAATCGTGCGGTGCGCGAGCTTGCGCAATTACAGCAGTTCGACAAACGCCTGGCGAGCCCCCATGAATTGCTGGCCGGCGCCGCCATTCAAATTCAGGAAGGCGTGAACGAGCTGCGCCACTATCTTGATGGTTTGGAGCTTGATCCGGCAAGGTTAAACTGGATAGAGCAACGCTTGGCGAGCGTGCACGATCTGGCGCGCAAACATAAAGTCCCGCCCCGGGAACTCCCGCCGTTATTAGTTAAATTACAGCATGAGTTGGCCGAATTGCAGGATGTCGATGTGCATCGTGATCAACTCCAGGCGGACATAAAGCGCATCGAAGCGACGTACCGCGAGCTGGCCAAAAAGCTGTCGAGCGGCCGTGCAATAGCAGCCCGACAGCTTGCCGAACAGGTGAGTGCCAATATGCAGCGATTGAGCATGCCGGGCGGCCGCTTCGAGCCTGTTTTGGAACCGCTGGCCGGCGAACAATTTTCACTTAGCGGCATGGAGCGCGTGGAATTTATGGTTAGCGCCAACCCGGGACAACCGTTGCGCCCACTGACTAAAGTGGCCTCAGGCGGAGAACTCTCGCGCATCAGCCTCGCCATTCAAGTGATCACTGCGCAGAACGGGCGCATCCCTACACTTATCTTTGATGAAGTGGATGTCGGCATCGGCGGCGGCGTAGCGGAGACCGTGGGCCAACAGTTACGTACCTTGAGCCAGAGCCGCCAAGTCCTGTGTGTGACCCACCTGCCGCAGGTTGCTGCTCAAGGCCACAGCCACATTCAGGTGAGTAAGCAAATCCGCAATGACAGCACCGAAATCAGTCTTGCTCAATTAGCCCTGCCGGAACGGCGCCATGAGATCGCGCGCATGCTCGGCGGCGTGAAGATCACCGAGCAAACGCTGCTACACGCCGCGGAGATGCTGGAAAGCGGTCAGCAACAGGGAGCCAAGACTAAGAAACAGAAGGCCAACAGATAAAATCAGGGCAGCTTCAACTAACAATCAGTTCAGTACCAGCAAAACGCCCTTCGAGAAATCTCATTCCGCCTTGCGCCGCTGGCATTGACTGCAAATGCCATAGATGTACAGGGAATGATCCGTCATGGCGAAGCCGGACTTTTTAGCAATGGCACGCTGGCGCTCTTCAATAATCTCGTCGATAAACTCTTCGATCTTGCCGCACTTCACGCACAGTATATGATCGTGGTGCCCGCCCTCATTCATTTCAAATACCGAGTGGCCGCTCTCGAAATGATGGCGCGACACCAGCCCGGCCGTCTCGAATTGCGTGAGCACCCGATACACCGTCGCAAGCCCGACGTCTTCGCCGCTCTCCAGCAAGGCCTTATACACATCCTCTGCGCTCAGGTGACGTGTCTCGCTCTGCTCCAGCATTTGCAGGATTCTTATACGCGGCAAGGTCGCCTTCAGCCCAACCTTCTTCAGATCCCGACTTTCCATGATGTATCCTCTACGCTATACAAAGGTAATGATTTGACGAAATTATTTTTGGAATCAAGCGCTCATAACTTGCGCAAGCCACAGCGGCTCGTTCGCAGTCATTTAACTTAGGCCTATGTTAGGCTATTATTCCATCTTTGCCCAATACAGGATCGGTCCATTCTCGATGCGGAAGCTTCTCATTATTCTACTTGCCGGCGCAAGCTTGGCCCTGTCCGCCTGTTCCGCAGTCTCGGTTCCCGGCGCCCATAAAATCGACATCCAGCAGGGCAATGTCATAACCCAGGATATGGTCGATAAACTTAAGCCGGGCATGGATAAAAGCCAGGTCAGATTTGTCCTGGGCACACCCCCCATCGTCGATGTATTCCACCAGGAACGCTGGGATTATGTGTACAGTTTCCAGCGCGGCGGCAAGCAACGCGAACAGCGCCGTATCTCGCTCTTTTTTAAGGACGATAAGCTCGCGCACATGGAAGGCGATATTGTGCCTTCGGCGGGCAGACGCGAGGAACAGGCACCCAAAGAGACGTCCGTTACAGTGACGCCATCCGACCAGAAAAAAAATAAAAAGGGCTTTTTCAGCAAACTGAAGAATGCGATCGGCTTAGGACGGGAAGACGACTTCGCCAAGGCGCCATCGGCTGCTAAAGCAGCCTCCCCTGAAAGCGCCGATAGCACGGACATCACGCCAAATTCCGCTGAGGTGAGCAGCCCTTAAGCACGCCGCCTTTATATACGCCTAACAAGTCTGACCGGATCGGTGATAGCGCTGATCTGGATTACGGGTTGGAACCCTTACTGTCCCGTTCGGCGCGTTGCTTGCGTACCTGCTTTGGGTCGGCAATCAGCGGGCGGTTTATCTCGACGCGATCGCCCGAACGTATCGGGTTCGTCAATTTAGCGAGCTTGCCGAACACACTGACCTTATTTACGTTCAGATCGATTTCCGTGAAGGTATCGAGAATACCCGACTGACGGATAGCATCTTCCAGCGTGCCCCCCTGCTGCACGCTTAGAGGAATGATTACCTGCACATCGGGTCGCGCATAGGCCACCTCAACAGGAATTTCTGCGCCCTCGGTGTGCGCCGCCGCTGTAGCAACATTATCGGGAATATTATTTTCCGCCACCAACTTCTCCGCTCAATCGCGTTTCTTATAAACATCCGCCGCACGTCTGCAAAAGGCGTCAACCAGCGTGTTGGTAATCTGGTTGAACACCGGCCCAAACACCATACTCACCAGCCGGTTGGAAAATTCAAAGTCCATGTCCAGAGTCACCTTGCAACTCTTCTCGGCCAATATCTGAAAACGCCAGAACCCTTCCAGATGCTTGAACGGCCCCTCGACGAGGCGAATCTCGATCATTTTATTCTTTTGCAGGCGGTTACAAGTCGTAAAGGATTTTTGTATGCCGCTGCGCGCCAGTTCGATTACCGCGCGCACCTCATCCTCGTTCCGGCTTAACACGCGGGACGCGGTGCACCAGGGCAAAAATTCCGCATAGGATTCAATATCGTCCACCAGGGCGTACATCTCCGCCGTGGAGTAAGGTACTAAGGCGCTTTTACTAACGGTGGTCATAGTGGCTGCCGTCTCTCAATCCTTGGTTGTGCACGATGCTGTGCCATAAATTCAGGGTGCGATTGTCGGCGAATTCGACGCACGCCTCAATCCCGCCCGCAAGAATTTTGCCGCCGCTGCCCTCTGCGCCGCTATAATACGTTATGTCCAAACAAAAACCCGCAACGCCTGGCGCCAAAACCATCGCGCTTAATAAAAAGGCCCGCCATGATTACTTTCTCGAGGATCGTTACGAGGCCGGACTGATCCTGCAAGGCTGGGAGGCCAAGAGCCTGCGTGCCGGGCGTATCCAACTGAAAGAGAGTTATGTGCTGCTGAAAGACGGCGAGGCATGGCTGTTCGGCGCACACATCTCGCCGCTGCCCACCGCCTCCACACACATTCACCCTGATCCGCTACGCTCGCGCAAATTGCTGCTACACGCCGATGAACTGAAAAAACTCATCGGCGCAGTGGAGCGCAAGGGTTACACATTGATACCCGTCGCCATTTACTGGAAGAAAGGCCGCGCCAAGCTGGAGATCAGCCTGGCCAAGGGCAAGCAGGAACACGACAAGCGCGATACGGAACGCGATCGCGACTGGGCGCGTGAAAAAGAGCGCCTGTTCAAAACCCATTAACCCCCATTGGCTGCCTATACCGTTGTGGCAACCGGCGCGTCATATTCCGCTTCGCAGGAAGCGATGCCTATGATGTCGATCACGTGGACTATCATTAGGAGACGTTACTTATGATGCACCATCCTCCCCATCCCGGTGAAATTATTCGGGAGCTGTGCCTGGCACCATTAGACCTCACGGTTACACGCGCGGCAAAGGCCTTGGGCGTCACGCGCAAAACCCTGTCGGAACTGGTAAATGGCCGTGCCGGCGTGAGCCCGGGGATGGCCATTCGCCTGTCCAAGGCCTTTAATACCACGCCTGAAATCTGGTTGAAGCACCAAATGCAGTACGACCTTTGGCATGCGCAGCAGACCCTGAAGAAATTAAAGGTCGAAAAGCTCGCTGCCTGATTACAAGGAACTCTTGCTGCGATATACTGTCTATTCAGTATCTCTTTAGGGGGCGACCTGGCTTCGACGCGGGTTACAAAGCCTTAGGGGCATGCCGAGGGGCAGATCACCTCGTAAATCCAACTGCAAACAATATAGTTGCCAACGACGACAACTACGCTCTAGCCGCCTAAGA
>JBDSTW010000085.1:0-4547 GCA_039928055.1 Gammaproteobacteria bacterium
TGACCGTAACGAAGTGCCGCTCGCCCGCAGGAAGTTTGGTGATGAAGGGAATCTGCAAACCGAGGGCGGACGGCGAGCGCCAGATGCGCGCACCGTCGTCACGGCTGACCTCGGCGTATAAACCGGAGCCGGGTGTGGAGAAACGCGCCTCCGGGAGTGTATCGGGAAGGTGCAGTTGGCTGCGCGCATCCAGATCGGCGGCGGCGAGCAGTGCGTAGATATTGGCTTGTAAGCGGTCACGCAAGGCCGCCTCGGCGCTGTCGCGAAATGCGCGATCAAGGATCAGCCCGGTGCTACCTAAAAATGCGGCCAGAACGAGGCTCGCCGCCAGCAATAAACGAGTGTTGAGGGAGATCACTGAACCGTGGTGCGGTCCAGTGTGAAACGGTAACCTCGGCCGCGCTGCGTCTCAATGGGATAAAACTCGTTCTTCGGGTCGAGCTTGCGCCGTAAACGGGCGACGAATACCTCGATGACATTGCTGTCGCGATCGAAGTCCTGTTCGTACAGATGTTCGGTCAGCTCGGTCTTGGATACGAGCCGGCCGGTGTGCAGCATCAGATATTCGAGTACCTTGTATTCATAGGCGGTGAGGTCGATCGGCGCGCCGGTCACCTTGACGGCTTGCGTGACGGTATCGAGTTCCACGGGGCCGCAGCGCAGCACGGGTTGCGACCAGCCCGCGGCACGGCGTACCAAGGCCTTGATGCGCGCGAGCAGTTCTTCCATGTGAAACGGTTTGACGAGATAATCGTCGGCCCCGGCTTCCAGGCCCTCGACCTTTTCCTGCCAGCGTCCGCGTGCGGTAAGTATCAGGATGGGGAAATCCTTGCCCGCCGCGCGCAGGCTGCGAATCACATCGACCCCCGTGAGGCGCGGTAATCCTAAATCGACTACCGCAATATCGAATGGATATTCGCGGCCCTGATATAAGCCGACTTCTCCATCCGCCGCGCCTTCGGCGGCGTAGCCTTCATCGTGCAGCCGCGTGAGCAACTGCTGGCGTAACGCCTTTTCATCTTCAATGACGAGTACGCGCATTAGCCCGCTGCCTCAATGGTTAGCATGATTGTGTTCGCGCGGATCGCCACCGCCTGCATCGACCGTAACGGTGCGCACCCGGCCGCCGGGCATAAGCACCTTGATGCGAATTCGATCTGCGTTCGCCTCATCCACGTCGGCGGACAATACGCGGCCGCCGGTCTGGCGGCGCACTTCGCCAACGGCGCGATCGAGGCGCCGGTCGTAATGCTCGCGCATCGCGGCCTCGGGATCATTCTGCCCGTACGTCTCGTGCACCGGGAGTGCTTGGGCAGGCAGGGCGAGGCCGGCCAGTATGAGCGTAAATAGAATTTTACGAGTTCTTGATAACATGGCAACCTACCTTAAGAATGCGCGGCCGGACGAACCAGGCCAAGCCGCGCATTAATCGTCGTCATCGTCATATCTCGATTATCTGTGCGGCGCTTCAACGCGAATCTTCGCGCCGGGACGGTAATCCGTGCGTGTTTCGTAGACTCTGCCGTTGTACCAGTAAGTCACATGGTAACCCGCCGGGCGGCGCTCTTCATAATGATGATCCACCATCTCGCAGCGCTGTCTATAGCCGGGCGAGCCGTAATGATTCCCGCGCGTTAAATCCCGCCCAATCGATCCGCCCAGGATGGTGCCGGCGATCGTTGCAATATCCTGGCCGCGCCCGTCACCGACTTGATTGCCGAGCACGCCGCCGAGGATGCCGCCGGTAATGATGCCCGTGTACGAATTATTATTGCTGTAAGACCGTACCGGCTCATCATAGCATTCACGTTGCGGCCGCGGGACGCGCACGGTTTCATAAACCTGATGCGAATCGATGACCTTGGCATAGACATACTGATTATAGCGGCCGCGATTATAGTGCTCGTCGCTATACCCGTCGTGGTCGAAGCTGTAGTCGGATTCGTAAGAATTGGCGCCATAGCCGCTGCTGTAAGCCTTGTCGGCAGCAAAGGCTGCGGGGGTAAGTGCCGTTAACAGCAAGGTCAAGCCTATTGTAGAGCCCGTTCGTTTCATGGTGTTTCTCCTCAGCATAATGATCGTCTAACTGCGAGCCCTTGAGCGGCTCGCAATTCCGAAAGGTATTCATTCCGGACGACTGCCAGATTAAGCGCAGGAGACTGAACCCATGCTGAACGAAACGAAGAAGTTAATCGAACGGGGAAAAATAAATCAGGAAGATGCGCCAGGCGCCTTAGCCCGGCCAGACGACGCCGGCCGGGCAAGCTCAATTTTGCAAATTGCGCGAAACTATTTCGGCGGCTGAATCGCAATAAACAGCGCACCTTCGCCGCGCTGTACATTCAACAGCAAAGGTTGCTGCCGATTGCCCTGCACGGCGTTCACCAGGTCATCCGGCGTGCGCACCGTCTTGCGATTGACGGTGAGTACGATATCGCCGGGTTGCAAGCCGGCGCGCGCGGCCGGCGTACCGGCTCGCACCTTTACCACCGGTATGCCGTTAATTCTGCCGGCGAGCGGCGAGTCTTCACTGATGGCTCCGAATACTACGCCGTCGAGACGCGGATCATCACCGCCGGTGGGCGGCGCGTTACCACCGGGCATGGGGTTCGATTGGTTATTTGCAGCGGACAATACGAGGGTGAAATTCCGGGTTTTGCCGTTACGCAGTATGTCCAGGCTTACCTTTCCGCCGAGCGCCGAGAGACCGATCATATTACGCAGTGAACTCGCGTCACGCACGGGCTGTCCGTTCACGGCGATGATGACGTCACCCGTCTGCAGGCCCGCCTTATCGGCCGAGAAGCCGGGTGCAACCTGCGTTATTAACGCGCCGCGCAATTCATCTTTCTGCTCAATATTAAAGGCGCGCGCCAATTCCGGCGTGAGATCCTGAGCCTGCAAGCCCAGTTGGCCGCGCTGCACCTTGCCGGATTTTACCAATTGCTGCATCACGTCGCGCGCCATGTTGATGGGGATGGCAAAACCGATGCCGATATTGCCGCCGCCCGGCGCAAGGATAGCGGTATTGATTCCTACCAGTTCGCCGCTCAGATTAATCAAGGGTCCGCCGGAATTGCCGGGGTTGATCGAGGCGTCGGTCTGGATAAAATCCTCATACCCGCCCACGCCCAATAAGCCCAGGCCAGTGCGGCCGAGCGCACTCACGATGCCGGAGGTTGCCGTCTGGCCAATACCGAAGGGGTTGCCGATAGCGATCACAAAATCGCCTACGCGCAGCTTGGCCGAATCGCCCAGCGGCACGGCCGTGAGCCCCTCTGCGGGTACCTGAATGACGGCGACATCGGTATCTTTATCGGTGCCGATAAGCTTCGCCTTGAGATTACGTCCATCACGCAAGGTCACCGTCACCTCGTCCGCATTGGCGATAACGTGGTTGTTCGTCAACACATAGCCATTTTGCGCATCGACGATCACGCCCGAACCCAGGCTTTGGGTCTGGCGTTCGCGCGGAAGATTATTGGGGATATCAAAAAAGCGGCGGAAGAAGGGGTCATTGAAGAGCGGATTGTTTTGGATCGCGACATGCCCACGCGAGGAGATGTTTACCACTGCGGGGGTCACCTGCTCCAAAACCGGCGCCAGGCTCGGCAATTGCACGGTGTGGCCGTCCGTGAGCGGCATGACCGGCAGGGCCGAGTATCCGGCAAGTGATAAGGTGCCGATGCAGAGGCCCAATAAAACAAGCCCTGCGGTTCTAGGCTTTATTGATTTCATTGCTTTCCTTTTAATGATCTGGCGGGCAGGTGTTTGCGGCTTGTTATGAAGCAGGTGCACCGCTGAGCTTAGTTCAGTGCTGACTCAGAGTTCAGGCCTGGGGAAAAGTTCCTTTGCTATACATGGCTAAGTTTGGCGCCAAGCTTTAAAACCAAAGCCTACTACACTACCCTTGGAAACGTACAGATGTTAGGCTGATATTGTGTTGCGAATGCCGAGTACAGCGATAACGTGACGCACTACACTAAAACTTTAAATTCGAAATCCTGATTTTCAACCAGCTCACCTGGATCATAATAATACCACTATGACGCATCGCTATATTTTAACCTTGTCCTGCCCGGATCGGGTCGGCATTATCGCCAAGGTCAGTTCTTTTATTGCTGCGCACGGCGGCGGGATTGGCGAGAGCGCCAGCCACACCGACGCCTATCACGGCTATTTCTTCATGCGTCAGGAGATCTTTGCCGATTCTCTCATGCTGGGCCTGCCGGAATTTCGCGCGGAGTTTGCGAAGCTGGCCGCCGGGTTTGACATGGATTGGCGGATCAGCGATTCCGCCGTCAAAAAACAGGCGGTCATTCTGGTAAGCAAGCAAGACCATTGCCTGGTCGATCTGCTGTATCGCTGGCGCAGCCGGGACTTCAGCTTCGATATTCCGTGCGTAATCTCCAATCATGACGATCTGCGCGATGTCGTAGAGTGGCACGGCATTCCGTATATCCATATCCCCGTCACGCCCGAAAATAAAGTGGCTGCGCATCATGAAATGCAGCGGCTGTTCGAACACTACAGCGGGGACGTGATGG
>JBDSTW010000086.1:0-2306 GCA_039928055.1 Gammaproteobacteria bacterium
GCCATTTATCCAATGGCGAAAAGACAGTGACGGAACTGGAAGAGCTGTGCGGCGCATCGCAGTCCGCCGTGTCACAATTTCTGGCGCGCATGAAAGCTGAACAATTGATCGCATCGCAACGCGACGAACGTTACGTACGTTACCGTATTGCTGATCCCAAAGTATATGCCTTGATTAAGGCATTGCATAAAATTTTCTGTAAGGTATCAGCATGATATTTTGCCCGAAGGTTGCTTAAGCTGGAAGCTAAGCTGCGCGCTTCCTGACGCGGGGGCAAGTTAACTGGATCAGCCGTATGAACAAGGAAGAGTGATGGCCATCATATTCGGGATACTGGTTGGGCTGGCCTTGGGTTTGACGGGGGGCGGGGGGTCTGCGTTTGCCTTGCCGCTTCTCATCTATGGTTTGGGTATGGCGACAAAAGACGCTGTGGTAGTTTCATTGGCGGCGGTCGCGCTTACCAGCGCCTTCGGCGCGGTCACGGCATGGCGTGCCGGCTTGGTAGAGTGGCGCCCGGGGATCATATTTTCCTTCACGGGAATACTTGGCGCGCCGTTGGGTTTGGCGATGGGCAAGAATATACCCGAGAGTTACCTTATCATGGGTTTTGCCGTGCTGGCACTGCTGGTAGCAGCCGCAATGTGGGGCAAGGCCGTGCGATCGCCGGCTGAGTCTGCCGTGGTGCGTGCGGGGATAGGCCTTGGTGTGGAAGGAAGCGGTGCCGTGTGCAGTTATAGTCCCGACGGCATGCTGCGTTTTACCGCCCGTTGCAGTTTTATGCTTGCGCTCGTGGGTCTCGGCACGGGGTTTTTAGCCGGGCTGTTCGGGGTAGGCGGCGGGTTTATCATTGTATCGGCGCTGATGTTTATCACCCAGATGCGTATTCATCAGGCGGTAGCCACCTCGCTCTTTGTAATTACGCTGATCGGTTTAGCCGGTGTCGGTTCGGAGCTGGTACAGGGCCGTGCACTACCTTGGCAGCTTACCGGCCTGTTTGTAGCAGGCGGACTCGTCGGGATGGGCGCGGGCCGCTTGTTGGCGCGCCGCATGGCAGGTCCGACCCTGCAAAAGTTATTCGCTGTGGCCATTGTGGTCATGGCCTTGTTCATGCTCGCTGCGGGCCTGGGTATAAACCCCTTCGCAGCTACCGGCACATGATATGTTTGAGCACGGTAAAAACGTATTGCCACTTAGAGAAACGGGTATGAATTTATCATGATTTTCCGCCAACTTTTTGAACCGATATCCTGCACCTATACGTATCTTTTGGGCTGCGAGGAGACCCGTCAGGCGGTATTGATCGATCCGGTCATGCCGGCGTGGGAGCGTGATTTGATGGTCATCAATTCCCTGGGCCTGAAGCTCGCCTATACCCTGGACACACACATCCACGCCGACCATATCACTTCGGCGCTGCACCTGAAGAAGGAAGTGGGCAGCAGGATTGCCAATCCCGCCATCGACAAGCTGCCGTGCACCGACATCGGCATCGAAGATAACGTAGTCTTCGAGGTGGGAAGCCTGAAAATTCGGCCGCTGCATACCCCAGGCCATACCGATGGCCATTTTGCCTATGCATTAGACAATCGGGTGTTCACCGGCGATGCGCTCTTGATTGATGCGTGCGGCCGTACCGATTTTCAGAATGGCGATGCCCCGGCGCTTTACCGCAGCATCCACGAGAAACTCTTTACCTTGCCCGATGACCAATTGGTATATCCGGCACACGACTACAACGACCGCCGCGTTTCCACTATAGCGCAAGAGCGCAAACGTAATCCGCGGGTTGGCGGCGGACGCGGCCTGGAAGAGTTTGTGGTAATCATGAGCGAACTGAAATTACCTTATCCGAAATTTATTGATTACGCCGTACCGGGCAATAAAAAATGCGGTGAGTGTCCGCTGGATTTACCGAGTAAATTAAGAGAGTACTGCGACAAGATGGCGTTCAGCCCGCAAGGTTAAAGCGCAACGTTGGTTAATGTAGAACCCGTAAAATCAATGAGGAAATGTATGCAAAAATTTATGCAGATGGGCGAGGGTGTTTTCATCGGTGGTCAGCCTGAACAAGAAGACCTGCTGGAGCTTGCCAGACAGGGCGTAAAGACCGTGATCGACTTTCGCGAACCCTCCGAAACGGCCGTTACAAACGCCCGCATGGCGCATGAGGTAAACCTGGACTACGTAAACATCCCGGTCAACAAAATGACCTTGTCCGATGCGGATGTAGAAAAATTTCGCACGGCTTTAGGCGATAGGCAAGGGCCATTCCTGTTGCACTGCGGTTCCGGCGCACGCGCGGGCGC
>JBDSTW010000087.1:0-4179 GCA_039928055.1 Gammaproteobacteria bacterium
AAATTGATGCGCGAGGTCGATGCGGAGCCCATCCTGCAGGCCCTTGAGGTGATTAAAAACCCCGGCCGCGAGGCCGCGGAACGGCTCCATAAAGTGGAACACTGGCGCGACCGCCTGCTTACCCAAGGCGATAACGCGTTACAGGAGCTGCTGGTTAAATACCCAAGCGCCGACCGCCCACACCTGCGCCAGTTAATCCGCAAGGCTGAGGCGGAGAGAGCGGCTGAGCAGGCTCCGCGCGCGGCGCGGTTGTTGTTTGAGTACTTACGGGAGTTGATGTCTGGGGAAAATTAAAAACCTCTGACTCAGTTCGCCCACCCCGCCAAGGTCATCAAGGCAATAATCACGATCCACGCCACCAGCGTGCGCCAGACCAGCGCCTGGGCCGATTTGATATGGGCTATTTCGCTGGGCACGTCGAATTCCGTCAATAGCTCGCGGTTGTACTCGATGTCGAGTTTCAGGGCGCCTATGCCGGTGGCGAGCAGCACGCCGACGTTGGACGCTTCCCAGTTGTCGACCCATTTGCCGGCGCAACTACGCCAGTTGGCGATGGCGTCCACGAAGCTGCCGCTGATCGCATAACCCAGGCCCACCAGGCGCGCGGGCAGCCAATCAAGGACGGCGTGGAGACGAGTGGCCGCGCGGGCAAATTCACTGCTGGCCCGTTCGTTCACGGTATGGGTTTTTAATGCGGATGACAGGCGATAGAGCAGGGCGCCGACCGGCCCGAGCAGGGCAAACCAGAACAGCACGGCGAATACACGCTCGTTGGCCTGCACTAAAATCGATTCTAATACGGCGCGGCTTAACTGAAAGGCCGCGCCGGGAATATCTTCGTGCAAAATACCGGTGGCGCTGCGCTGCACGGCATCGTTGTCGCCGGCCTCGCGCGCATGAATGTAAGCCTGCACCTGTTCGTCCAGATTCCGCGGGCCCAAGGAAAAGATCAATACGAATACCGCAAAGAGGAAGCCCAGCGGGGTGAACAACTCATCCAGCAAATAATACACCAGACCGACGCCGAGAACGGGAAGGCCGACCACCAGCAACACGCCGATGGCGCCGTTTCCGGAACGCCCCAGGCCGGTGCGCAGCCGCCGCGCAAGATCGATGAACCAGTCAAAACGGCGAAAGTCCTGTATCTGTATAAAAAACTTTTCTACGCCAAGACTTATTAAGATGGCAATCAAGATCATCGGTGTTGACCTCTTATCTCTAAAATTATCAGCGGGCGGGCTCGCCTGGCTGAATCGCTCCTCGAACCTTGCATAGAATAGCGTAATGCCTGCCCTTGTGCATGTTGCGGTGTGCGATTGTAAGCTTCATGCAATTAGCGGCAAATTATTTTACCGCCAGCAATGCACGCAAATGCGCCCAATCAAATGCCGGGCCGGGGTCGGTCTTGCGGCCGGGAGCGATGTCGGAGTGTCCAACGATGCGCTCAAGGCCCAGCGCCGGATATGCCTGGATCAGGGCTTGCACGAGCTCGGCCAAGGCCGCATATTGCGCGCCGGTATAGGGCACATCGTCACTGCCCTCCAGTTCGATGCCGATGGAAAAATCGTTACAGCGCGAACGATTGTCGAAACAGGACTCGCCGGCGTGCCATGCGCGCCGATGGAAGGGCACGTACTGGATAATAGCACCGTCGCGCCGCACCAGCGCATGCGACGATACCCGCATGCCTTGAATGGCGCGGAAATAAGGGTGGTGATCCGGATCGAGCGTGTTGGTAAACAGCGCATCGATATGCGGGCCGCCAAATTCACCGGGCGGCAGGCTGATGCCGTGGATCACCAGCAGATCAATGGCGCCCGGCGCGGGGCGTGCATCATGATTCGGGCTGGCTACTTGATGGGCCGTATCCAATAAGCCCGTACCGGTATCCACTTTCATAGTGCAAGCGCCCGCATGTTTAAATCAGCCTTCATCGCCGTCATCTCGCAGGTGCTATCATGCGCCGCATAAGCTACCATCTTAAGATAAAGAGTCAACTTCTGCCTACGGGGTTATGTATGAGCCGCTTAAGCGCCTATCTCGGCCCACCGATCACGCTTGAATATCTGCTGCCCTATCCCGCCGATAACACCGCGCCACAGGGCTACGATTTCGGCGCAGGCTGGTATACCCCGGACGGAACACCGGCCGTTTATACCCAGGCTATCCCGCTGTGTCTGGACACGAACCTCCCGCACCTGGCGCGCAGTCTGAGCAGCGGACTCTGGCTTTTTCACGCCGGTACGGTCCTTCCAGCAGCATCGCACAAACCGACTCTCTTGCAGCCCCTGCTCGACGAAGATTTTATCTTTACACACCAAGGCTCTATCGGGGATTTTCGCAGCACCCTGGGTCCGCTGCTACGTCGTTTTCTGGCGCCGGGGATTGAAGCGCAGATGCAGAGCCAGGCTGAGGCTGAATATTTGTTTGCCACCCTGCGGCACCTATTGGCGGACGATGAAGAGATTTCGCTCGATCAGGCTATGGCGGAGATGTTCGCCTTGTTGGAAGGCTGGCTTGACGAGCTTCCGGCCACCTTGAATATTATTATCAGTGACGGCGAAGGGCTTTATGTCGCACGCCATGCGGTGAATGCCGCGTGTGCGTCGCTTTATTATAATACCGATGACGAGGCCTTTCCAAACGGCCAGTTGATAGCGACCCAGCCGCTCACCGGCTCGGATTATTGGCAGCCCGTACCCGAGCATCACATCCTCATACTCAACGCGGATGAACCGCCGGAGTTGTTGGCGTTATAAGTTGTATGGATTTTATATGGGTGGGCAGCGCCCGCCGTGCGTACGACATCGTTGCAAAACCCGGCATTAAAAAAAAGAAGCCTGCATGATCCCGAATGTTTTTAACGAGGTATTAATTCTGCTGGCGGTCGCCGTGCTCGTGGTGGCGTTGGCCAGACGTTTTCAGCTACCGCCGATTCTGGGTTATTTATTTGTCGGCGTGCTGGTTGGGTATCCCGGCTTGCCTTGGATATCGATGTCCGCCGACACGCACCTGCTGGCCGAGTTTGGCGTGGTGTTTTTAATGTTCACCATCGGCCTGGAATTTTCGCTGCCCAAGCTCCTCGCCATGAGGGGCACGGTAATTAATTTAGGCGGCGCGCAGGTAGTGATCAGCACCATCGCCGCCGGTGTCATTGCGTGGTGGTTGGGCATGACGCCGCAAGGCGCCTTCGTGGTCGGCGGAATCATGGCCATGTCGTCCACCGCGATTGTGGTCAAGCAACTCACCGATCAGGGCGAACTCAATTCCCGTCATGGCCGGCTGGCGATCGGCATTTTGTTGTTTCAAGACCTTGCCGTGATTGTCTTTCTGGTTATTATCCCCACCTTGGCAAGTAAGGTGGAAGGCTCGCTGATCGTATCGCTGGCCTGGGCATTGCTCACAGGCGCGTTGGTCATTTTTATTTTATGGGCCATAGGTCATTGGCTGCTGCGCCCCTTGCTGCGCTATATTGCCGCCCGCCATTCATCGGAACTTTTCATACTTACGATATTGCTGGTTACGCTGGGTGCCGCGTGGGCCACGGAGCAGGCCGGCCTGTCAATGGCGCTCGGCGCATTTCTCGCCGGCATGGTCATCGGTGAAACGGAATTTCGGCACCAGGTTGAAGTCGATATTCGCCCGTTTCAAGACATATTGCTCGGCCTGTTTTTCATCACCATCGGCATGCGCCTCGATCTTTCCGTGCTGCCCGAGATATGGCATTGGGTGCTGCTCTTGCTGGTCGCCATCGTGGTACTCAAAACTGCGTTGATTACGGGTCTCGGCAGATTCGCGGGTGTGGAGCCGGGCGTGGCATTGCGTGCCGGTTTAAGTCTGGCGCAGGGCGGTGAATTCGGTTTCGTCCTGCTTTCGCTGGCCTTGGGCTACGGACTTATGGGCGGCCAGGCCAGCCAGATTGTGCTCGCCGCCGTGTTGTTGAGCATGGCGCTATCACCGCTGCTGATTCGCTATAACGGCGCGCTGGCCAAACATCTGTTCAAGCTAAGCCAAGGGCAAACGCCCGCGCAAACGCAAGAAACCATTAGCAGCAGCGCGCAAGGTATGAATCAGCACATCATTATCTGCGGCTACGGGCGTGTCGGCCAGAATATCGCACGTTTTTTGGAGCAAGAAGGGTTTGAATTCGTTGCGCTGGATCTGGATCCGTTGCGCGTG
>JBDSTW010000088.1:0-6450 GCA_039928055.1 Gammaproteobacteria bacterium
CCGCCACTCGTCAGCGCCCGAAGGCCTGTTACCGTTCGACTTGCATGTGTTAGGCATGCCGCCAGCGTTCAATCTGAGCCATGATCAAACTCTTCAGTTCAAAACATTTGGTTACCCAACTTTGCAGTCGATAACCCCATCTTGTTTCGATGAAAAGCGACCCTGATTCGTTTCAATTGAATTGATTCAAGGTTACTTACATCGACAGTCTTTTGTGAAGCAGACCATCAACGCAAGCACCCACACAAATTACTTGATCTGAATTGTTAAAGAGCGAGCAGAACTTTTCATTCTGGCAGACCGCGCATTATACAAGCTTGGCGGCTACAGTCAATCTTATTTCATACATCCGTGTGGTTTAATTGCTGCGCCAATTGCTCATCCGTAAGCGCAAGGTCATCATCAGGAGGGGGCATTATACGCAGGGCCGGCGGAGCGTCAACCCTTATTTAAATTTCGATTAATATTTGTACACCTCAAGCTAAACAACAATAGAAACACGGGCCACTCTGCGCTTGCCTACCTGGATTACCTGAACAGTCCCGGGACGAATCTGTAACGAACCGTCATTGATGCGTTCGCCATCAATGCGCACGGCGCCCTGATTGATTAAACGCAGGGCCTCCGAGGTACTCTCCGTCAGTCCTGATAATTTGAGGACCTTGGCAATAGGAAGTTCCGTCCTGGATACTAACTCTATCTCGGGTAATTCCTCGGGTAATTGACCCTTCTGGAAGCGTGCGATGAAATCGCGCAGCGCATCCTCGCCTTTAGCTGCGCCGTGAAAGCGGCTCACGATCTCCTTGGCCAGCTCGAATTTGGCGTCACGCGGATTGCCGCCCGCGGCGACACTGCGTTTCAGCTCGACAATAGTATCCATGCCCTTAAATGACAGCAGTTCGAAGTAGCGCCACATTAGTTCATCCGAAATAGACATGAGCTTGCCGAACATCTCGTCCGGCGGGTCGCTGATGCCGATGGCGTTACCCAGCGACTTGGACATTTTATTCACCCCGTCCACACCCTCCAGCAGGGGCATGGTGAGGATCACTTGCGGCGCCTGGCCGAATGCCTTTTGCATCTCGCGCCCCACCAGCAGGTTGAATTTCTGGTCGGTGCCGCCCAGTTCCACATCGGCGCGCATAGCCACGGAATCATAGCCTTGCACCAATGGGTAAAGGAATTCATGGATCGCGATGGGCTGCCCGCCGGTGTAGCGCTTGTGGAAATCGTCGCGCTCCAGCATGCGCGCCACGGTATGTTTGGCGGCCAGTTGGATGAGCTCCGCGGAACTCATTTTATCCATCCAGGCGGAATTGAAGCAGATTTCGGTCTTGGCCGGGTCGAGGATTTTAAAGATCTGTTCTTTATAAGTGCGGGCGTTTTCCATCACCTCGTTGCGCGTAAGCGGCTTGCGCGTCACATTTTTACCGGTCGGATCACCGATCATGCCGGTAAAATCGCCGATCAGGAACAGCACCTCATGCCCCAGATCCTGAAACTGGCGCAGTTTATTGATGAGCACGGTGTGCCCGAGATGGAGGTCGGGGGCGGTGGGGTCAAACCCTGCCTTGATACGCAGGGGCCTGCCGAGCCGGAGCTTAGTGACAAGCTCTTCTTCTACCAAGATTTCCTGCGCACCGCGCTTAATCAGGTCTATATCGTCAGCGCGCATATTGTTCTCTTACAATTAAATTGCCGGATAGTATAACGTGCCATTTGTCGCGGAATCGACCAGGCGATGGAATAAGATTTGCCGGACTTATTATTCCGCTCAGCGGGACCGCCTCGTCTTCGAGGGTTGACGGGGTGCGCTGCTGAAGCTAAGGTAGCCGCTTTTACTATTAATGCGGACTTCGGGGGTTGATTTATATGTTCTCTTTACGCCGCTCTGCGCGCCTGCAAACTATACAGGAATCCTGCAAGGCACGCTTTTCGCAACGCCATTGGGTGGCGCTGGCGGTAAGCGTAATCGCGCTGGCTACCGTACTCGGGCTCACTACCTCAAACGATGCCAAGGCCACCCGCTCGGAAAGGGCATTTTGGGGCGGCCTGCCCGATCCAGGCGTCGGCGCGGATAAAATGATCCTGCCGCTCAGCCTGCCCCCGCCCACCGCCCATCTCCTTACCACGAATTTCCAGGATGCCACCCTCTCCGAACAGGACTGGCAGACCGTCATCGTCAACCGCGGTGATAACTTGTCCTCCATGTTGCTGCGCTTAGGCTTGGGCGCCCAAGAGGTACAGGACATCCTGGATCTGGGCACCCCGGCCGCTACATTGACCCACCTGCTCCCCGGTCAACAGATCAAGCTAAAGATCGGCGAAAACAACCAGCTTAACGAGCTCGTGTACAACGTGGCTGAAAAATCCCTGCACATCCGGCGCGACCGGAATAAGCTGCACGCCACCGATGTCAAACATGATCTTGAAACACGCGTGGAATACGCCAGCGGGCTTATCGACAGCTCCTTGTTTGAAGCGGCCCAGAAAAGCGGGCTGTCCGACACCATGACCTTGGAAATGGCCGCCATATTCCGCTGGGACATCGATTTTGCCCAAAACCTGCGCTCCGGGGATAGTTTCACGGTGCTTTACGAGGGGCATTACCTGGCCGGTGAGAAGGTACGCAACGGTAAAATTCTTGCGGCGGAATTTACCAATCGCGGCAAAACCTACCGCGCCATGCGTTTCGAGCAGGGCAATGGCGCGGCTGAGTATTACACGCCGGAGGGCTTGAGCCTGCGTAAGGCATTTTTAAGCAGTCCCGTTAAGTTTTCACGCATCAGCTCGGGCTTCAGCCTCAGCCGCTACCACCCCGTGCTACACCGCATGCGCGCCCATAAAGGCGTGGACTATGCCGCTCCCTTGGGTACGCCTA
Organism: Gammaproteobacteria bacterium; assembly: GCA_039928055.1. GTDB lineage: Bacteria > Pseudomonadota > Gammaproteobacteria > SURF-13 > SURF-13 > JBDSTW01. The sequence goes on from JBDSTW010000088.1 coordinate 2,882, forward strand.
TTACGGCCGCAAGCAGCGGCAAGGTCGAATTCAAGGGCGTAAAAGGCGGCTACGGCAATACCGTTGTTCTTCAACATGCCGGCAATTACAGCACCTTGTATGCACACATGACGGGCTTTGCCCGCGGCCTTAAGCAGGGAAGCTCGGTGCAACAAGGCCAGATCATCGGTTATTTAGGGAAATCGGGCCTCGCCACCGGGCCGCACCTGCATTACGAATTTCGCATTAAGGGTGTGCATCAAAACCCGCTCAGCGCAAAATTGCCCAAGGCGGAGCCGATAGCGGCCAAATATCGCAAGGCCTTTACCCAGGAGGCCGGCAAGCTGATCGCACAAATGGAACTACTCAAGAGCAACAAGCTGGCACTTAAAGCACCTTAAGCCGGTCCTGGCTCTGCCTTCATGAGAGTTTCAGCCTGACCAAGCCTCGGCATACTTAATGTCCACCCTGTTTATCGGCCTGATGTCGGGCACCAGCATGGATGCCGTGGATGCGGCGCTGGTCGATTTTTCCGGCGCCCCTCCCAAACTGCTCGCCACCCACAGCATCGGCCTGAACGCCGAACTGCGTGCAGCCTTGCGCGCCCTCGGGCACGGCGGCACGGGCGAACTGGACCGCTATGCGCAACTTGATGCGCAGGTGGGCGAACTGTTTGCCGAGGCCGCGTGCGGATTGTTGCGCAAGGCGGCCGTCACAGCCGTGCAAATACGCGCCATCGGCAGCCACGGCCAAACCGTGCTGCATCAACCGGCAGGGCGCTATCCTTACAGCCTGCAAATCGGCAACCCCGCGCTCATCGCCGAGCGCACCGGCATTACCACCGTGGCCGATTTCAGGCGCCGCGACCTGGCCGCCGGCGGACAGGGCGCCCCGTTAGCCCCCGCCTTTCACAATGCCGTGTTGCGTTCGTCTAGCGACGACCGTGTGGTAGTGAACCTCGGCGGCATTGCCAATATCACCGTGCTGCCCGCCGACCCCCGGCAATCCGTACTCGGCTTCGACACCGGCCCGGCTAGCACCTTGATGGATGCCTGGACTCAACAACACCTCCATAAACCCATGGACGAAGACGGACGCTGGGCGGCGAGCGGCAGCGTGGTGAAACCGCTGCTAGAGAGACTACTAAGCGATCCCTATTTCAAACTCGCCCCGCCCAAGAGCACCGGGTTTGAATATTTCAACCTGGCCTGGCTGAACCATAAACTCGGCAAACATGGCGCGGCGATCCCGGCGCAAGACGTGCAGGCCACGCTCTGCGAACTCACTGCCGCCTCCATCGCGCAGGCCATCACCGAGCATGCGCCCGATACCCGGCAGGTGCTGCTGTGCGGCGGCGGCGTGCACAATCAAACCCTACTGCAACGGCTGCGCGTCTTGCTCCCGACTTGTCAGATGGACCCCACGGCTATTTACGGCATCGAGCCCGATTGGGTAGAGGCAATGGCCTTTGCCTGGCTGGCGAAACAAACCTTGGAGGGGAAAGCGGGGAATCTGCCGAGCGTGACGGGGGCGAAGCGTGCTGTGGTGTTGGGGGGGGTTTATAAAGGTAGTAAGTAGGTCGGATCAAGCGAAGCGGAACCGACTTAAGTCTGTCGGCTCCGCCTGACGGCTTGAGCCGACCTACATGCTTGCTATTTTTATCTGTCTTTAAGCGACAGATACTCGCGTAGCGGCTCGCCGGTGTAGATCTGCGTGGGCCGGAAGATGCGGTTGTCGGCGATTTGTTCGCTCCAGTGCGCGAGCCAGCCGGCGCTGCGCGCAACGGCGAACAGCACGGTGAATTGATCGGCGGGGATACCGAGTTCGGCATATAAGATACCGGAGTAAAAATCCACGTTGGGGTACACACCCTTGGCGGCCAGCCTGTCTTTCGCCACTTCCTCTACGGTGCGCGCGATGTCGTAGTAACGGTTGATCTTGCCGCCGCGCTGCTGCGCGAGTTTTTCGATAAGTCCGTGCAGCACGACGGCGCGCGGGTCTTTGACGTTGTATTCGCGGTGCCCCATGCCCCAGATGATTTCCTTGGCGGCGAGTTTCTTGTCGAGCCAATCCTTGACCTTTTCTGGCGAGCCGATTTCGTCGAGCATCCCCAGCACGCGCTGGTTGGCGCCGCCGTGCAGCGGGCCGGACAGGGCGCCGATGGCCGCCGATATGACGCTGTAAGGATGGGCGAGCGTGGAACCGGTGACCATGGCGGCAAACGTGGACGCGTTGATGGTGTGCTCGGCGTGCAATATCAAGCAGGCGTCCATGAGCTGCGCCATGAACGGCTCCGGCTCGTTGCCGGTAAGCATATAGAGAAAGTTGGCGGCGAAGCCAAGATCGGCACGCGGCTCAATCAATTTTTCGCCGTGGCGCAGGCGCTCCCAATAGGCCACCAGCAAGGGCATGCGCGCGATGATCTTGATCGACATGGTGCGTACGTAGTCCGGATCGGCATAGGCGCGCGCGCTGGTGGGCTGGGATATTTCGTCGGGATAAAACATGTCCAGGCTGGCCACGATGCATTGGAGCATGTGCATCGGATGGCCATTCTGCGGCAGGCCGCGCATCAAGGTGATGACGTCGGGTTTCAAGGCACGCTGGGCGCGCAGCCCGGCGTCGAATGTGCTTAATGCCTCTGCCGATGGCAGTTCACCGTCCAGCAGCAGCAGCGCGGTTTCTTCGTAATGACTGTGCGCGGCGAGCACGTCGATGGGGTAGCCGCGATAGGCGAGTATGCCCTTGTCACCGTCGATGGAGGAAATGCTGGATTGGGTGGCGGGGACGCCGGCCAGGCCGCGTGCGTGGGAACTCACAAAATAGCTCCAAAAATCCCTGTAGGGCTAAAACTCACAACTCGGATTTGCACGGCAGGAGGATTCATTGATTATTATTGTTAAGCATATAAGGCATAAAGTTAATAAGGAGGCACGCTGCCTCCTCTTAACATCGTGCGCCACACTTCGGCATCACACCGAGAAGGACGAACCGCAGCCGCAGGTGGTCGTAGCGTTCGGGTTACGAATAACGAATTGAGCGCCCTCAACCCCGTCGGTATAGTCGATCTCGCCGCCGACCAGGTATTGATAACTCATGGGATCGATCAGCAAGGTCACGCCCCCGTTGATAACTTTGGTATCGTCGTCGTTTACCTTCTCGTCGAAGGTAAAGCCATACTGAAAGCCGCTGCAACCGCCGCCGGTAATGAACACGCGCAACATCAGGGCGGCATTTCCCTCTTCTTCGATCAATTCGCGCACCTTGGTCGCGGCACTGTCGGTAAAGAGTAGTGGATCAGGCATTTCGTGTGCGGGTGTACTCATGTAATCTCCAGGATAAATATTGCCGTATAGGCAAGGTTGATACTGCATTCTCCCGCCGCGGGTCTTGTTTAGTCAACCATTCAACAGCGGAATATAAATAACTAAGGCATCAGCGCAATATTTTTAAGCGCCGTACTCTCCTCCAGGCCGAACATGATATTCATGTTCTGTACCGCTTGCCCGGCCGCACCCTTCACCAGGTTGTCGATGACCGACAAGATCACCACGGTGTCGCCGTCGTGCGGACGATGCACGGCCAGACGG
>JBDSTW010000089.1:0-5921 GCA_039928055.1 Gammaproteobacteria bacterium
CGGCGTTACGCACGAACTGCGCCGCATGAACAACTACGGCGTGCTGGCCGCCTATCTGCCGGTGTTCGGCACTATCGTCGGGCAGATGCAACACGACCTGTTTCATGTTTATACCGTGGACCAGCACACGCTGTTTTTAGTGCGCAACCTGCGCCGTTTCGCGCTACCCGAGTTTGCCCACGAATTTCCTTTGTGCAGCGAGGTCTTTCAGCGCGTGCCCAAGGCCGAGATCCTGTACCTGGCCGGTTTGTTTCACGACATCGCCAAGGGCCGCGGCGGCGACCATTCGGAACTCGGCGCCGCGGATGCCTACGACTTTTGCCTGCACCACGGCCTCAGTCAATACGATGCGCGGCAGGTGAGTTGGCTGGTCAAAAATCATCTGCTGTTCTCTTCTTCGGCGCAGCGCCAGGATATCAGCGACCCGGAGTTCATCACGGCCTTCGCCACGCAAATGCGCGATGAGGTTCACCTCAATTATCTGTATCTGCTCACCGTGGCCGACATCCGTGCGACCAATCCCACGCTGTGGAATAGCTGGAAGGCCTCGCTCCTGGCAGAGTTGTATTTAGCTACCCTGCGTGCCTTGCGGCGCGGCCTGGAAAATCCGCTCGATCAGGCCGAACGTATCCGGGAGAATCAGGCCGAGGCGCAGCAATTACTGCAACGACACGCAGTGGATGCAGCGGCATTACGCAAACTGTGGCACGAATTGGGCGATGATTATTTTCTGCGCTATTCCGGCAGCGAGATTGCCTGGCATGCGCAGTCCATCCTGGCGGCTCAGCCCGGAGATCTACCGCTCATTCTTATCCGCCAAGGCACGCGGCATGGCGGCACGGAGGTGTTTATTTATACGCGCGACCAGGATTACCTGTTTGCGATCACCGCCACGGCGCTCGCACAGATGGGCCTCACGGTACTCGATGCGCGCATCATTACCGCCCACAGCGGTTATGTCCTGAATACTTACATCATCCTCGAAGAATCGGGGCAACTGATCGGCAGCACTTACCGGCTACAGGAAATTTCAGCGACCCTCAAACAGCAGTTGCAGCAACCGCAGGCACCTGCGCTGCACCGGGCGGCGAGCGAAACCGGCGCGCCAATAGGCCAGGTATCGCAGCGCGCGCGCCGCCAGATCAAACACTTCCCCATACCTACCCAGGTCAATTTCAGTCTGGACGAGCGCAACCAGCGCACCCTCGTGGAGGTCATCAGTAACGACCGTCCGGGCCTGTTGTCCGCCGTCGGCCAGGCCTTTATCGACTGCGGCGTGCGCCTGCTAAACGCCAAAATCGCGACCTTCGGCGCACGTGCCGAGGACATCTTTCTCGTGACCGATACTCATAACCGGCCCATTACCGATGCAGAGAGCCAGGCCAATTTGCGTAAAAGCATCATAAAGTACCTGGAAATTCAGTACTAAGTTATTAATTCATTGTAGATTGAGCACACGCATCACATCCTTAACAAACCTCCTGCAACGGCCTGACCGGTAAAGGCGCGCAAAGCACGCCTCACGGGGGTACTTAACCGGCGGGTAGTTGCGCTAGAGGTAAGGCGCGAGCATGATACGCCATGCTCAACTTGGTCCATTACCACTACAATGTTTTCGCTATCCCGACGGCTGTCACCATGAGCCTGGTACTGTTCATGGGCGTACAGGTGTTCATGCGCGAGCGCCGATCCAATATCAGCGTATTGTTTCTCCTGATTACCTTGCTCATCGGCGCAGGATTCTTCGCCTTCACCTGGATGTATTTAGCGGCCGATCCCGGCATGGCGCTCACCTGGGCCAAGCTAGCCTATCTCGCGGTCCCTTTCATTCCCTCGGCCATTTATCACTTTAGCGTCGTGGTATTGCATTTATTCGAGCGCCGCAAAATCCTGGTGTGGACGGGCTGGGCGCTGTCCGCGATTTTTGCGAGCTTGAGCGTAGGATCGGATGCGCTGATCAGCCAGGTATACGATTATTGGTGGGGCTATTATCCGAAATACGGCATGCTCGGCGCCCCCTTCCTGCTGTTCTATTTCGGCATGTCTTCGCTGGCGCTGTACGATTACTGGAAGGAATACCGCAAGGCGATAGCGGGCACGCACAAACTCAGAATCAAGTGGCTCATGCTGGCGTTCAGCATTTTTTACCTGAGCACGATCGATTATCTCGCGCATTACGGAATTCCCATTTATCCGGCCGGTTATCTTCCGGTGTTCCTGTTTTTACTCGTTGCCTCACTCAGCATCAAGCGCTACCGCCTTGTGGATCTATCCCCGGAGTTCGCCGCCGGCCAGATTCTGGAAACTATCCAGGGTGCAGTCCTCGTGGTCGATTTATTAGGCGGCATACGCGTCGTCAATCGCGCCGCCTGCACAATGCTGGGCTACCGGAAATCCGAGCTGCTGGGCCAATCCCTGACCATGATTACCGAGGCGCCGTTCGATGCCCGGATACTGCCTCAGAGGGTGCTGCGCGAGGGCGCAGTCCATGACCAGGAAATGCCTTGGCGCCGCAAGAACAACGGGCACATTGACGTCACTGTCGCCGCCACTGCGGTAGCGGATCGGGATAATTTTCCGGTTGGTATCGTCTATGTCGCCTTCGACATTACCGAACGCAAGCGCGCGGAAGAGGCGGAGGCGCGTGAGGAGCGTTATGCGCTGGCCGTGCGCGGCGCACGCGACGGCCTGTGGGACTGGAATCTCAAAACGAATGAGGTCTTTTTTTCGGAACGCTGGAAATCCATGCTCGGCTGCGGCGAAGACGAGATCGGCATGAGTCCGGACGACTGGTTTAAGCGCATCCATGCCGAAGAAGTCGAGCGCGTCAGAATGGAAATCGACGTCCATCTGGGCGGGCACACGCCGCATTATGAAAGCGAATACCGCATGCTGCACAAAGACGGCACCTACCGCTGGATTCTATGCCGCGGCGTGGCCGTGCGTGACGGTGAAGGCCGCGCCTCGCGCATTGCCGGATCACAGACCGATGTCACCGAACGCAAGCTGACGACGGAACAGCTCGCGCATCAGGCCTTGTACGATCCATTGACAAACCTGCCCAACCGCGCCTTGTTCGCGGATATTTTGAAGCGTGCCCTTGCGCGCGCAAAACGCGACGAGAACTATACCTTTGGCGTTTTATTTCTGGACCTTGATCGCTTCAAGGTGATCAATGACAGTCTCGGCCATTTGATCGGCGATCAGCTACTGATTAATATTTCGCGGCGACTGGAATCCTGCCTGCGCCCTACCGATACGGTGGCGCGCTTCGGCGGAGATGAATTCACGCTGCTGCTCGATGACATCCCCAACGCCGAGGAGGCAATGCTGCTTGCCCACCGTCTCCAGGATCAGATCGTCTTGCCTTTTAACTTCAAAGGACATGAGATTTACACCACGGCAAGCATCGGCATTGCCCTGAATACGCCGGACTATCATTTGCCCGAGGAAATGCTGCGTGACGCCGACACTGCCATGTACCGCGCCAAATCCTTAGGCAAGGCACGTTCCGAAATATTTAACGACCACATGCACGCCGCCGCCATCGGCCTGTGGCAGATGGAGGCGGACCTGCGCCGCGCCCTTGAGCGGGGAGAATTCCGCATTCACTACCAGCCCATTGTTTCCCTGGTCAGCGGCAAGATAACCGGTGCCGAGGCCTTGCTGCGCTGGCAACACCCGCAACGAGAGTTGATCTACCCTGTCGATTTTATCCCCCTCGCTGAAGAAACCGGGCTGATCAAGTCCATTGGCTATTGGCTGTTGCGCATGGCGTGCACCCAAAACATGATTTGGCGTAAGGCCGGATATTCATTACGCATGGCCGTGAATGTTTCAACAGCACAGTTTCAAGACCATACCTTACTGGAACTTGTAAGGACCGTACTCACCGATACCGGCATGCCCGCCCAATCGCTTGAACTGGAGATCACCGAGAGCATCGCCATGAGTAATGCTGAGTTCGGCATGATAACCCTGAACGCACTAAGCGATATGGGCGTTCACATCTCCATTGACGATTTCGGCACCGGCTATTCCTCGCTGGCTTACTTAAAGCGCTTCCCGATTAATAATCTTAAAATCGATCAATCCTTTCTGAAGGACGTGGCGAATGATAACGACAACGGCGCGCTGACCCGCGCCATCATTACCATGGGACACAGCCTGAAATTAAACGTCATTGCCGAGGGTGTGGAAACAGAGGAGCAGCTCGCCTTCCTGCTCGCGCAGGGCTGCGATGAGATGCAAGGCTATTTCTTCAGCCGACCCGTTCCCGCCGAGACATTCACCGGCCTATTACTGCAAGAGCAGCGCCTTCCGCCGTTGCGGCAGCGTAGGGAAAATAGCACGGCCACATAAGGGAAGGTTTGCTACCACACCGCTTCCTGCTATTCCGCCCAGGCTGTACCCGGTTTTACCCCACAGCGTTCCGCTTATTCGCGTCCTGGTTACCGCTGGCTGACAGGTAAGCAGCCGCGATTATCAATAAACCGCCCAACCACTCTGTCGGCAGCATGATCTCATCACTAAGCATCTGCGAAGACACGGCGCCCGCGACCAGCTCAAATAATAAAATCACTGCCGAGCGGTGCACGGGCATATGCGTTACCCCGTATTGCACGGCCAGCGTCATGATCACGATACTGAAACCTCCGAGCGTGGCGGCCAAGGCCACAACCTCCACGCGGAACTCGGGCAGCGGAGCGGCCGTCAATACTATCCACATACCGGCGAGGAATACGCCGCCCCACCATACCACGACGGTCTTGACCGGAATGGGAATATGCCGCCCTTTGCGCACCAGCACATTGGATAGTGCGAACATGAAGCCGGAACTTATCGCCAGCCAATCAGCCCTTCCCAGAACGAATGTTTCAAGATTCAATGAGGTCCCGCGCGTGGGCTGCCACAACATGATCAATGCCCCGACCATCGCCAGGCCAATAGTTATCCAGGCCTTGGCGAGCACGCGCTCGCCCAGCAATAACCGTCCCAACAATACCGTCCACAAGGGCGATAAATAAAACAACAAGAGCACGCGCACCACATTGCCGTCGATAATGGCGAGGATAAAGGCGACATTGCACCAGCCCGCGCTCAGGGCCAATGCCAGCAATAGCCCGGGATGCTTGAGAAGCTCCACACGCCCGCGCCACAACCAGGGCAAACTGATTACCAGCACCGCCGTATACATGACCAGCGAGGACCACAGCCCAGGCAAACCGTTTTGCTCAAGCCAACGGATGGGATACCATGAAACTCCCCATAGCGTGGCGGCCAGCAACAGGCTTAGGGACGGCAGAACTGAAGGTGAATGATTGGATGACATGGGATAAGGCTCTATACTAGGGTTCAGTTCCGTGCGCATGATAATAAACGTTATTACCGAATGAATCCTGATTTATCCCCACTTCACCCCTATCCCTTCGAAAAGCTCGCGCACCTCAAGGCCGGCATCACCCCGCCGCCCGGCACGCGGCCTGTGGTCATGTCGATAGGCGAACCGAAACATGCGGCGCCAAGCTTCATCGCCGAGGAAATCTGTAGTCATCTGCACGGCTTGTCGAGCTACCCCACCACGCGCGGCGTGCCCGCCTTGCGCCAGGCGATCGCGGACTGGCTGGTGCGGCGCTTTAATTTACAGCCCGACAGCCTCGATATCGAGCGGCATATATTGCCGGTGAACGGCACGCGCGAGGCGCTGTTCGCGTTTTCCCAGTGCGTGATCGACCGGCGCCGCGATGCGCTGGTGCTGATGCCCAACCCGTTTTATCAAATATACGAAGGCGCCGCATTATTGGCAGGCGCGCAACCCTGGTTTTTGAATACGACCGGCGCAACCGGCATGCTCCCGGATTTCGATGCCGTGCCCGCGGCCGTGTGGGACCAATGCCAGCTCATCTACCTCTGTTCGCCCG
>JBDSTW010000090.1:0-1905 GCA_039928055.1 Gammaproteobacteria bacterium
CTGCGCTGCCCGGCATCGACGACCTATCGCTCAGCACCAACGCCACGCAACTACAAAAACAGGCGGTCGCGCTACGCCAAGCCGGCATCACGCGCATCAATGTCAGCCTCGACAGCCTCAACGCCCAACGCTTTCACGACATCACCGGCGGCGGACAACTGGACCAGGTTATCGACGGCCTGCTGGCGGCAAAGGCCGCCGGATTTCATCCGATCAAGATCAATACGGTCGTCATGAAGGGCATTAACGATGATGAAATTGAAGCAATGGTCGAGTTCTGCATCGAACACGACTTCACCCTGCGCCTCATCGAAACCATGCCAATGGGCAGCACCGGCCGCGCCGCCAGTGATCACTATGTAAATTTACAAGTGGTGGAAAAACAGTTGGCCGAAAAATACGAGCTTATTCCCGGCATCATGCCTGGCGGCGGCCCGGCGCGTTACGTACAAGTGGCCGGCACTAAGCTACGCATCGGCTTCATCACCCCCATCTCGCAACACTTTTGCGAAACCTGCAACCGCGTGCGCCTCGCCGTGGACGGCACGCTCTATATGTGCCTCGGCCAAGACAGCAAATTCGAACTGCGCCCCCTGCTGCGCGCAGGCATCAGCGATGGCGACTTAAAGCTGGCCATCTATCAAGCCATTGCGCTCAAACCCGAGCGTCACGAATTCAAAGAAAAACCCGCGCAAGTGATACGCTTCATGTCGATGACGGGGGGTTAGGCTCAACTTGGTGGCAACGCCAAACATTGAATAGCGGTTTGCGATGGGTTATATAATGAAAGCAGGAGAACCGTATGACTGAATATAACTACACCGTAATCATCGAGCGCGAGGAAAGCGGCGGTTACCACGCTTTCTGTCCTGCCCTTCGAGGTTGCCATTCACAAGGCGATTCCTACGAAGAAACCGTTCAGAACATTACCGAGGCCATCCAACTTTATATCGAAAGCTTAAAGTCGCATTCGGAACCTGTTCCTTCCGAGGACGTAATCATCAAACCCATCCATGTTGCGGCATGAGCCCCCTTCTTCCACGGATTAAAGCCAAAGATCTGATCCGCGTAGTAAAGCAGCTTGGTTTTGAGCTAGATCGCCAAAAGGGCAGTCACGCGGTATTCTACCGCCCTTCTGACAAGGCCCGCGTTGTTATCCCCGCGCATGCAGGCCAAGATATTAAGCTCAAGACTCTGCATGGCATTATCGATGATATGCGGATAACACCTGAAAAATTAAAAGAGCTTTTATAGCGCTACTCGCTCCAATGGATTTCTTAAAAGCTTTGCTTATGCTCGATACGCTTTATTGGTTAAGATTGGGGCGAGTATGTCAAATGTAAGGCCTGACCCAATACTGTTCCTCACGCACCGATCCAAAAGGCGCGGCTGATGGGGTGATGGCTGATCCTTTCATATTTAGGATGGCCTAAAATAATGTAAGATATTGATTATTATATAATTATATATGAATATAAAAACATTATACATCGCCTTGATGCAATGTTTTACGTCAAATAGGATGGCTACTTTAAGTTATGCCATCAACTCTTCTACAGCGAGATAGTTATGCCGGAACAATCAAAATATAAACTGCTCCTGCCAAAAGCAAGTGGAAGCACCACTGAGGTAACGTCCAACCAAAGTATTTTACTAATTGGCGCAAACGGCTCGGGAAAAACACGGCTAGGCACTTGGATTGAGATGACATCTCCGCAGAGTAAACTTGTACATAGGCTGTCGGCTCAAAAGTCGCTTTCTATGCCTGATACAACCACGCCAGTGTCCATTGAACGTGCTGAAAGAGATTTGCTATTTGGTTCAGCAGATGCGGTAGCAGGAAATGAAATGGCGTATAAGCCCGGTCACAAATGGCAAAACAAACCTGCCATCTCATTTCTGAAT
>JBDSTW010000091.1:0-4319 GCA_039928055.1 Gammaproteobacteria bacterium
GCACCTCGAAGCCGGCACGCTCGCGCGTCAAACCGCCCGGCCCCAGCGCTGAAACACGGCGCTTGTGGGTTACCTCGGAGAGCGGATTATTTTGATCCATGAATTGCGACAACTGGCTGGAGCCGAAAAATTCCTTGACCGCCGCGGCGACCGGCTTGGCATTGATCAGTTCGTGCGGCATGAGGCCCTCGGATTCAGCCAGGCTGAGACGCTCCTTGACGGCGCGCTCCACGCGCACCAAGCCGATGCGGAACTGGTTTTCCACCATCTCGCCCACGCAGCGTATGCGCCGGTTACCCAGATGATCGATATCATCCACAGTGCCGTTGCCATTTTTAATGTCAATCAACACCTTCAGGACATCGATAATATCCTGCTTGGACAATACATCCTCACCGGTAGTTTCCGTGCGTCCGACGCGGCGATTAAACTTCATACGCCCTACCGGCGACAGGTCATAGCGGTCGCTGCTGAAGAATAAATTGGTGAACAGACTTTGCGCCGCATCCTTGCTGGGCGGTTCGCCGGGCCGCATCATGCGGTAAATTTCGATCTGCGCCTCTAAGGCGCTGCGCGTGTTGTCAATGCGCAAGGTATCGGACAGGTAGGCGCCGCGATCCAGGTCGTTGGTATAAAGTGTGCGGATTTGTGCAATACCGGCCTTGAATAATTTGCCGATGAGATCCGGGGTAATTTCATCGTTGGCATTGGCCAGTATTTCGCCCGTTCCCGGGTCGATCACGGCATGGGCAAGCACCTTGCCGACCAGGTAATCGCGCGGTACTTCCAGCGTCTTGAGGCCCAGCTTTTCAATTTCGCGTATATGCCGCGGTGTGATGCGACGGCCGGCCTCGACGATAACCTTGCCCTTGGCGTCCTTGAAATCAAACACCGCGGTCTCGCCGCGCAGGCGCGCGGGCACCAGGTCGAGCTTGATAATGTCGTTTTTCAGCTTGAAGGTATTGGATTCGAAGAAGGTATCCAGGATATCTTCCGTGGTGTAGTCGAGCGCGCGCAGCAGCACCGATGCGGGCAGCTTGCGGCGGCGGTCGATACGCACAAACACCATGTCCTTGGGATCGAATTCAAAATCCAGCCAGGAACCGCGGTAGGGAATGATACGCGCCGAGAATAACAGCTTTCCGGAGGAGTGCGTCTTGCCTTTATCATGGTCGAAAAACACGCCGGGTGATCTGTGTAATTGCGACACGATCACGCGCTCGGTTCCGTTGATGACAAACGTGCCGTTTTCGGTCATGAGCGGCATTTCGCCCATGTAGACTTCCTGCTCGCGCACGTCTTTGACGACGCGGCTGTTTGCCGGCGCATCCTTGTCATAGATCACCAGGCGCACTTTTACGCGTAGCGGTGCGGCGTACGTCATGCCGCGCAATTGACATTCCTTCACATCGAAAACCGGATTGACCAAACGGTAACTGACGTATTCCAGGGCCGCATAGCCCGAGTAGCTGACGATGGGAAATACCGATTTAAAGGCGGCATGCAGACCTTCGTCCAGGCGCTGTTCAGCCCCTGTTTCCGTTTGCAGAAATTTCCGGTACGATTCGAGCTGGATGGTCAGCAGGTACGGAACCGCGAGTATGCTGGGCCGCTTGCCAAAATCCTTACGAATGCGCTTTTTTTCAGTAAAAGAGTAGGCCATGATAGTCCTCTGATGTGCACGAACCGGCTACGATAGTGATATGATCGGTGAATCAAACAATGTTGGCTGAAATGCCGTAGCGCCTTGGCGCTACAAGCTACTCCTTTATGACAACGCCAAAAGGCCGGTGACTTGCGCCACCAGCCGCTCAACAAAACTTAAACTGAAACCAGGACAATAATACGATTACTTGACCTCGACAGAGGCACCGGCCTCTTCCAGTTGTTTCTTGATATCTTCGGCGTCTTTCTTCGCCACGCCTTCCTTGACTACAGAAGGTGCGCCTTCGACCAGATCCTTCGCCTCTTTCAGGCCCAGACCGGTGATCGTGCGCACGACCTTGATCACGCTCACCTTGTTGGCGCCGAAGCTCGTCATCATCACGTTAAACTCGGTCTGCTCTTCAACAGTGGCGGCAGCAGCAGCGGCCGGTCCGGCGGAAACCGCGGCGGCGGCAGAGACGCCAAATTTCTCTTCCATGGCGGAGATTAAATCTACAATCTCCACGACGGTCATATTGGCAACAGTATCTAAAATATCTTCTTTGGTTACGGCTTTGCTTACGGCCATCGGAATACTCCTATAGTTTTTTCTGCCCCGACCCGGCTACAGGCGGGGGACGATCATGATTAAATGTTTAGGCGGCCTGCTTGAGGTCGCGTACCGCAGCCAAGGTGCGTACGAGCTTGCCCACCGGCGCCTTCATCACACCCATCAGCATACTGATGGCGGTGTTACGGGACGGCATCTGGGCCAGCCTTTGCAGCTCGGCCGGTTGCATGAGCTTGCGATTGAACGCACCGGCCTTAATGATCAGGCTCTTGTGCGTCTTGGCAAAATCACTCATTACACGCGGAGCGGCGGTTGGATCTTCGCGGGAAAAGGCGAGCACCAGCGGCCCTACCAGCACATCCTGCAGACACGCGAAATCGCTGCCTTCGACGGCACGCCGGGCCAGCGTGTTCCTGACCACACGCAGATAGACATCCGCCTTACGGGCATCCACGCGCAATTGCGTCATTTCCCCGACGGTCAGGCCGCGATACTCGGCGGCCACGGCCGACTTGGCAACGTTGGCAATATCCGCCACTTCGCCCACGATATTTTTCTTTGCTTCGATATTAAGACTCACGAGATCCCATTCCTCCTGCTAGTGTTAAGCCTCCCGTTCTCGCGGAAAACTTTGCGGTCCACACAAGGCATATTGATTCGCCTGTGAGTTAGCTTTAAGCCGGGCTGATATAACATCCAGCAGGCAGAAAACGCTTACTTTCAAGTTTTCAATACACCCTACCAATACGGCGACCTTCACCAGCCGATGCTGATCTGTCAAGGTGCTACCGTCTGCGCAGGCCGGTGTGCAAACTCCGCATACCCATTAAGTCTCCACCTGCGGTCTTCGACTGCCAACGGCTAAAGCCGCCGGCCCAAAGTCAGCCCCTGCCTTTCGAGGGCAGGGGTTTATGCATCAACTCATTCGTTACACGTCTGAGCGAGGCTATTAAGGAAGCTCTGAATAAATCAGAGGTTCCTTAAGCAATCAAACTCGATTGATCGATACTGATACCCGGCCCCATGGTGCTGGACAAGGTAATCTTCTTCACATAGATACCTTTGGACGTGCTGGGCCGCGCCTTGTTCAGGTCTGCGATCAAGGCCTGTAGATTTTCGCGCATGGCCTGTACATCGAAGCTCGCCTTACCGATAGTGCAGTGAATGATACCGGCCTTGTCGGTGCGATAACGCACCTGTCCGGCCTTGGCGTTTTTGACCGCGGTGGCAACGTCTGCGGTGACCGTGCCGACCTTGGGATTGGGCATCAACCCGCGCGGACCCAGGATCTGGCCGAGTTGACCGACGATGCGCATGGCATCGGGCGTGGCTATCACCACGTCAAAATCCATGGTACCGGCCTTCACGGTTTCCGCCAGGTCATTAAAGCCAACGATGTCCGCGCCGGCCGCCGTAGCGGCATCGGCATTTGCACCCTGCGCAAACACGGCAACGCGCACCGATTTCCCGATGCCGCGCGGCAACACAGTGGAACCGCGCACGGCCTGGTCGGACTTGCGCGCATCGACACCGAGATTAATGCTGGCATCCACCGACTCCGCAAACTTGGCGGTGGCGCATTCCTTGATCAGATTCAACGCCTCATCGAGGGGATATTGCTTGCCGGGCACCAGCTTCGCCTGCACAGCCTTGGCCCGCTTGGATAATTTTGCCATCGCTTATACCCCTTCCGTTTCAATGCCGATGCTGCGCGCGCTGCCGGCAATGGTGCGCACCGCGGCATCCATATCGGAGGCAGTCAGATCGGGCATCTTGAGCCTGGCGATATCTTCCAGCTGGGCGCGGCTGACCTTGCCCACCTTCGCACTGTTGGGCGTCTTGCTGCCGCTCGCTACACCCAGCGCCTTTTTTAGCAAGATCGAGGCCGGCGGCGTTTTAGTGATAAAGGTAAAGCTGCGATCGCTGTATACCGTGATCACGACCGGGGTAGGCAAACCCGGTTCCATGCCTTGGGTTTGGGCGTTAAATGCCTTGCAGAATTCCATGATATTGACGCCGCGCTGACCCAATGCCGGACCTACGGGCGGACTTGGGTTGGCCTGACCGGCTTTGACCTGCAACTTAATGTAGGCCTCGATTTTCT
>JBDSTW010000092.1:0-7494 GCA_039928055.1 Gammaproteobacteria bacterium
CCACCGCACAGGTGGCATATTCCAGACCTATCTCGCGCGCCAGCACGGCCTCGGGCATGCCGGTCATGCCGACGATGTCGCAGCCGTCGCGCTCCATGCGCTCGATTTCGGCGGCCGTCTCGAGACGCGGCCCCTGGGTTGCCCCGTAGGTGGCATCAAAACTTGCGTCCAGGGCGGCGAGCTTGCACGCTTGAATGAGAATCTCGCGCAAGCTATGGCTGTAGGGATAGGTAAAGTCGATATGGGTAACCGGCGTTTTCCCGGCTTCCACAAAGGTATGCGCACGCGACCCGGTGTAATCGATAATCTGATCGGGGATGGCTAAACGCCCCGGGGCCAAGTCTGCGCGAATCCCGCCGACGGCGGCCAGGGCGATGACGTTGCTCACCCCGATCTGCTTAAGCGCCCATAGATTGGCGCGATAGTTTATCTCGTGCGGCGGAATGGAGTGACCGTAGCCATGCCGCGCCAGGAATACTACCTTCTTGCCGTACAAAATGCCGTGCGTCAGCGGGCCGGAGGGTTCGCCATACGGCGTGTGCACCATCTCCCTGTGCATAATCTCCAGCGTCTTCAACGAGCGCAGCCCGGTACCGCCGATAATTGCCAATTCTGTCATGGCCGCTTATTCACTCCCTGATGTTACTGCGTAAATACCCGCGGCATTGCGCAGGTAGCCCTTGTAGTCCATGCCATAGCCGAACACATAACGGTCTTCCACGTTTAAGCCTACAAAATCAGCCTGCATACCCTGCTTGCGACCGTGTATTTTGTCGACCAGCACGGCGCTGTAAACCGCACGCGCACCCGCCGCCCGGCAGTCCTCGACAATCGCCGCCAGGGTGAAGCCCTCGTCGAGGATATCGTCGATGATCAACACCACGCGTCCTTGCAGCGAACAAATAGGCTTCACCAGCCAGTGCAGCTCGCCGCCTTGCGTCTGTCCGCGGTAGCGCGTGGCGTGGATGTAATCGAGCTGCAAGGGAAAATCCAGTTGGGTAAGCAATTGCCCGGCGGGGATTACGGCTCCCGTCATCACACACAGCACCAGGGGATTGCTGTCTTTCAACTGTGCGGAGATCGCCGCGGCCATGCGCGTGAGCGCCGCCTCTACCTGAGCTTGCGAGTAAAGCAGTTCCGCCTGCTCGAACACGTCAAGGGCCTGCTGCGCGGTGATGGACATGATGTAATTGTTCTTGGAGCGAGCCGCGATTATAGAAGGGTTAAATTCTCAGTACCAGCCGGAATTAAGGTATTAACCGCGTGAACCGCCTGTGTCCAGGCGGGGTCGTGTTGCAGTTCGCTGCGGCTGATGTGGCCGCGGCCGCGCATGCGCACCAGGCGCATGTAGGCAGTCGGATCGTTATAAGGCCCGAGTCCGTCCAGCACCTGCGCGGCTGCCTCCGGGTTATTGCACACCAGCACCATGTCGCAGCCCGCGTGCAGTGCGGCCTGGGCGCGCTCGATAAAGTTACCTGCCACACTGGCGCCCTCCATGCTCAAATCGTCGCTGAAGATAGCACCCTGAAATTCCAGCCGGCCGCGCAGCACTTCGCGCATCCAGAACGGAGAGAAACCGGCCGGATGCGGATCGACCTGCGGATAGATGACGTGCGCCGGCATGATTGCGGCCAAGCCATAATGAATCATGCGCTCGAAGGGCAGGATGTCTTCGGCATAAATATCCTCATAGCGGCGTTCGTCGATGGGAATGGCGGTGTGCGAATCCGCCTCGACGCCGCCGTGGCCGGGAAAGTGCTTGCCGGTGGCGGCCATGCCCGCGTGCTTCATGCCTATCATGTACGAATGCGCGAGGTCGGCGAGCGCCTGCGGATTGGTGTGAAATGCACGATCGCCGATCACCCGGCTGATGCCGCGATCCACATCCAGCACCGGGGTAAAGCTGAAATCGAGACCCACCGCGCGCAGTTCGCTGGCCATCAACCAGCCGCAGGTCTCGGCCAGGCGCTTGGCGAGTTGACGGCTGCTATCGTAAAGCGTGCCTAAGGGCCGCACCGGCGGCAGGCGGCTGAATCCGTCGCGAAAACGCTGCACGCGGCCGCCTTCGTGATCGACCGCCACCAGCAGGCGCGGCTCGCGTAACTCGTGTATCTCTTTGACAAGTGCCTCGATCTGTTCCGGGGAAACATAATTGCGGCTGAACAAAATCACCGCCCCGACCAGCGGATGGCGCAGCATGTCGCGCTCCGCCGCCGACAGCTCCGGCCCCGCCAGATCCATCATCACCGGGCCTAACGACATGATTGTTTCTTATTATTTAGCATGGCTGGATATGACGTTTAAGTTGAGCGGCGCGCGGCTTTTGGCGCGCCTGCTCGAGCGAAGGGTTAAGTTCACTTACGAAGAGCAGCAAGAAATTCATCCGTGTTAATCCCGGCCTGTTTAAGTACTCCGGCAAGTGTGCCAATTTTGATCTCGCGGTGATTTGGGACAACACAGCCCGTTGACCCGCGACGCAGAATGATGTGACTGCCGCGCTGCCGAAGCATAACAAAATTAAGACGCTCGAGGGCACGCACTACCTCCGCGCCCGAGAGATGCGGCAATTTAGGCATGCGTTGCTACATGAAAGGTGGTGATTAAAGGTTGACCTGAAGTATTAAATGGAAACTCTTCGAGGTAAAGCTCGGTGGCCTCGCGTAGATTTTCTATCGCTTCCTCGACCGATTCACCTTGGGTAGTTGTTCCCGTTTCGGGATTGAGCGCTGTGAAGCCGCCTTCGGCCGCCGGAATAAGCACTGCTGTAAGAATCATATTAGAGTACCTCTAGAGATAAGCTCTTGTTATTATCGCTCATCGGGTTAAAAAAAACCTGACACGAGCGCGACTTAACGAACTGTTGCTGAGATTAAGCGCTGATGAGTACGCGCGTACCCGCCCTCACACGATCGAATAATTCGATAACATCGGCATTGCGCATCTTGATGCAGCCGTGCGAACTGGGTTCGCCCATCACATCCTCGTCCGGGCAGCCGTGAATATAAATATAACGGCGCATCGTGTCGACCTTGCCAAGGCGGTTCTTGCCGACCTCCAGGCCGCTTAGCCAGAGGATGCGCGTGAGTATCCAATCGCGCTGCGGAAAGTCTTCGCGCAATCGCGGCGTGTAGATTTCACCCGTGGGGCGGCGCCCTGCAAAGACGGTATCAGGTGCGCAGCCCTGCCCGATCCTGGCGCGAATAATATGCCAGCCGCGCGGCGTGCATTCGCTGCCCGCCGACTCCCCCGCTCCATTGCGCGCGGTGCTTACGGCGACATCGAATACGAGCTTGCCTGCGGCGCGCAGCCATAGGCGCTGTTCGGCGATACTGACTTCGATCATCGGTTCAGCGTTTAACATCTAAACCCATCGGTGGAGCGCGGCTTGTTGTTCTGACACTGCATAGTTCCTGCGCGGATAATCATGCGGTGTATGATATACGTCCACATCAAAAACCCCTACCCCGCCGATGCCTGTCTATAGCAATACAAGGAAAGAGCCGTGACCGAAAACAGCCTGAGTTCGTACATCAAAAAGATCGCCACCGGCCCGAAGATGAGCAAGGACCTTACGCGCGCCGAGGCCCGTGACGGCATGGAGCTGATTCTCCGGGGTGAGGCCGATCCGGTGCAGGCGGCTGTTTTTCTCATCGCCTTGCGCATGAAGCGCGAATCCGACGAGGAGAATATCGGTATTCTGGAGGCCCTGCGCGCCTACACGCAACCTGCCATCGCGGACGTCGGTGATCTGGTCGACATCGCCGACCCCTACGACGGATTCTTGCGCCATTTACCGGCCGGCCCCTTTCTTCCTGCCCTGCTCGCGGCCTGCGGTGTGCCTGCCGTATCGCACGGGTGCCAACAACTCGGTCCTAAATTCGGCCTGACGCATCATCAGATTTTATCCGCCGCCGAGGTCGATGTAGACCTTACGCCCCAAGACGCAGCGGCTTGCCTGAGCAACCCCGGCATTGGTTGGGCCTATGTGGATCAGCGCCGCTTTCATCCGTCCCTGCACGCACTCACCGAGCTACGCCGCTTGATCGTCAAACGGCCGTGCCTTGCGACACTGGAAAAATTCTGTGGCCCGTTGCGCACACGGGGCAAAAATCATCTGGTGGTGGGCTATGTCCACGCCGCGTACGAACAACTGCTCCCGCTACTCGCGCGCCATGCCGGCTATGCTACGGCCCTCGTCGTGCGCGGCATCGAGGGCGGCGTTATCCCGCCGCTTAACGCCCCGAGCAAACAGGCCGGCTACCAAAACGGCGGCCCTGATGTATCCGCCAAGCTGGCGCCGCGCGAGGCCGGTATAGAGGCGGAGGTGCGCAACACCGCGCTGCCGGACTCAGTAGAGGGCGCGGTATTCAATCACAGTCTGGTCGCGGCTGCCGCGGCCCAGGCCGGTCTGGAGGCGTTAAGCGGTGCCAGCGGGCCGATGCGCGATAGCCTGGTGCTGGCAGCCGCTGCCATCCTTCAGCATATTGGGCGGGCGGCATCGCTTCCCGCCGCCGCTGCGTTAGCAAGAAATGCGCTCGACTCCGGCGCCGCGCTTGCACGTTTCCAGGCTTATCCGCGGCCTCTTCCCCCTTAACGACGGTGGGGTCGAAGCCGGGTAGCGTGCGCTGTACGCACGTAATGGTTTGACCTTAAGGAACCTCGCCTCCTTGAAGGGAAAGGAATATTCTTCCTGCTCAATCAGACTTTTTCGTAATCCGGATTAAACCACGCCAGCTTGCCGTGCAGCTTCACGACCTCGCCGACGATGATCAAGGTCGGCGCGTGCACTTCCGTATTCCTGATAATCCCCGGCAGTGTTTCCAGCGTGCCGATCAACACGCGCTGATGGCGCGTCGTACCCTGCTGAATAAGCGCGGCGGGCATGGCCGCGGACATCCCGTGCGTAATCAAGCCGTGGCATAACAGGTCTAAACCCACCAGCCCCATATAGACGACGATGGTCTGTTGCGGCTGCACCAAGGCATCCCAGTTGAGATCCATGCTGCCGTCCTTCAAATTGCCCGTCACGAATATACAGGCCTGCGCGTAATCACGATGGGTGAGCGGGATGCCCGCATAAGCCGCGCAACCGTTCGCCGCCGTGATGCCGGGCACGACCTGGAATGGAATACCCTCTTGCGCGAGGGTGTCGATCTCTTCGCCGCCGCGCCCGAAGATAAACGGATCACCGCCCTTCAGGCGCAGCACGCGCTTGCCTTCCTTAGCCAGCTTCACCATTAATTGGTTGATTTCCTCCTGGCGCACCGTGTGCAGGCTGCGCCGCTTGCCGACGTAAATGCGCTGCGCATCGCGCCGGGTTAAATCCAGCACCTCCGCACTGACGAGGCGATCGTGCAATACGACGTCGGCCTGTTGCATAAGACGCAGTGCGCGAAATGTCAGTAGATCAGGATCGCCGGGGCCGCCGCCCACGAGGTAGACTTCACCTGTCGAGCGCGGATGTTCGGCTGCAAGCTCGGCTTGCAGCGCCGCGCGTGCCGCAGCGTCTTGCCCGGCGAAGACCCGCTCCGCAATCGGCCCCTGCAGAATCTTTTCCCAAAAAACGCGGCGTTCTGCGGGGTTAGTAAAGCGCTGCTTTACCGCCTCACGGAAATTTCCCGCCAGGGCCGCCAGCCGTCCGTAGGTTGCAGGGATCAGTGTTTCCAAACGGGCACGCAACAAGCGCGCTAACACGGGAGAGGCGCCGCCGCTCGATACCGCGATAATGATAGGGGAACGATCGACTATCGAAGGAAAAATAAAGCTGCACAGTGCGGGGTTGTCCACGACATTGACGGGAATATTCCGTTGCGAAGCGAGTTCGTAGACCTGGCGATTGATCTCAGCGCTGTCGGTCGCGGCAATGGCCAGGCAGCATCCCACAAGGTCATCTGCGCT
Organism: Gammaproteobacteria bacterium; assembly: GCA_039928055.1. Classification (GTDB taxonomy): domain Bacteria; phylum Pseudomonadota; class Gammaproteobacteria; order SURF-13; family SURF-13; genus JBDSTW01. The sequence goes on from JBDSTW010000092.1 coordinate 5,899, forward strand.
AAACGCGGCAGCGCGATAGCCGACCGTATCTTCCTCGACCCATTGCTTGAGTGTATTATCCAGCACGGGTGACACGACGGTTACACGCCCGCCGGCACGCAACAGCAAAGCGGCTTTGCGCGCCGCCACCTCGCCTCCGCCTACAACCAGGCACGGCTTATCTTTTATATTTAAAAAAGCGGGAAGGTAATCCATCGTGTACCTGAAGAACGGCAATAAGCTGTGGCCTGCATATTAAACGATTAGAATCGGCGGCTGGTAAAAATTAACTCAAATCAAGCAATACCCGGTATCTCCCTGCAAGCGCGAGACTCCGTCAATAAAATTTTAGAAATTTCATACTTGGCGCAGCGACAAGGAATTTAGATCGGCGAATTTAAGTACGGAAACCAGCTTGTCCGGCGTTGAACATCCCAGGGGCACGGCTAAACGTATCCACAAGGGCCGTTGATATTCGAGCGCCAGGCCGCCCCAATGCTGCGTCCCGCGCATGCCGGTATGCAGGTAAAGCGCCGCCAGCATACCAGCCGCATCCAGTGCTGCGTCATTGAGCAAAGACACGTCCAGGATAACCGCATGCCCACCCGGCGGATGACGCACGAGTAATCCTGAAGCGTGCAGGACCGCATGCAGCCTGCGTGTTTGCCGGATGCGCGCCTGTACCTGTGTTTCAACATAATCCCAGTCGGCCAGGGCCTGGGCCAGCGGCGCCTGTTGGTCTTCCGTCAGCAGGAATTCAGATTTCAGTGCCCGGGCTTGCGCGCGCGCGTAAACTTCATCTGAATTCGTGGCCAGCAGCCCGCCGTAGGTGAGGCCATAATCCTTGACCAGACTCGCGGTAATGCCATCGCAGTAGCTGAGAAATTCCCGCAGGATATCGGCCAATTCCCAGCCTGCAAATTCAGGCTCATACTCGCGCACGAGGGCGCAATTTTCCACGGCACGGGTGGCGTCGATATATACCGGCACCTGATGTTCCTGGGCCAGGGCATACACCGCGCGCACGTTTTCCACGGACACCGGATGACCGCCGACACCATTGCTCAAGGCCTCGATAAAAATCAGGCCGACTGTTTCCGTGTTGAGTATCTGTCTTAATTTATCAAGGTCGAGATTACCCTTGAATGGAAAGGTATTATTGGTAAGGGCTTCGGCATGCGGAATCTCCACGGGCACCAGGCCGCTTTTTAACTGATGCCCGCGCGCCGTATGAAACAGGATATTTTGCACTACCTTTTCTTGAGGTTCAGCGAGGACCGAAAACAGCAGCTCCTCGGCATCGCGCCCGCGCGGCGTGGCGATGAAATGGCGAAACGGGAAACGCTGCGCCATTACCTCTTGCCTATCGAGGGCGTGGCCCTGCGCGCGCAGCCTTAAAGCGTCCATGCGCGCGATCATGTAAGGAAGATTCAACAGTCCCCAGGAGTCTGTGGAGAAATCGAAGTCGACTTGCTGCGGGGCCAGGCGCGAGGTGTTATGCCCTTGCCGGGCCAGATAGATCGCGCGCTGCTTCTGCGTCGTGGCATTCAATTCCTGGTTGCGGGCCGACAAGGTTTCCTGCATCAATGAACCGTTAAATAATGCAGGCTGAACAAC
>JBDSTW010000093.1:0-2469 GCA_039928055.1 Gammaproteobacteria bacterium
GCCTGCAGGCCTTGTTCGAGGAAGGCCTGCAGCCGGAGCGCAGCGACATCCGCAAGAGCCTGGAATTACTGCGACAAGAGTGTGACGGACGCAGTATCGAGCTGAAAGAGGTTGCCAGCGGGTTCCGCTATCAGGTCAGGCAAGACTATGCCCCTTGGGTTGCGCGCCTGTGGGAGGAGCGGCCCGCGCGTTACTCGCGCGCCCTGATGGAGACGCTCGCGCTGATCGCCTACCGGCAACCGATTACCCGCCCGGAGATCGAGGATATCCGCGGCGTCGCCGTCAGTTCGCAGATCATAAAAACCCTGCACGAGCGCGAATGGATACGCGTGGTGGGGCACCGCGATGTGCCGGGCAAGCCCGCGATGTACGGCACGACCCACCAGTTCGTGGATTATTTCAATCTGAAAAGTCTGGATGATCTGCCCACGCTCGCCGAGCTACGCGACCTCGACCAGATTAATATCGAGCTTGATTTGAAAATGCCGGAGCTTGGCGTGGCGCATGACGTCGAAGGAAACAAGTTACAAGTGGCAAGTGACAAGTCGCAAGATGAAAACTAAGGAATCTCTGAATTCCGGGCCTCCGCCTTCGCGGGGGCAGGCTGTGCGTAGCGGAGACCCGGAATCCAGACAGGCAGGTCGGATCAAGCCCTTCGGCTTCGCTCAGGATAAATTCCACGGATCCGGCGAAACGCTGGATTCCCGCGTGCGCGGGAATGGCGGATATGGAATTAATCAGAGCTTTCCTGAATTTATAAAGTCTTTTTTGTTGCTTGTCACTTGTTACTGGACACTGATTTTAAAATGAGTGAAAAACTACAGAAGGTTCTCGCCCGCGCCGGTTATGCCTCACGGCGCGAGATTGAGACCTGGATCGAGGCCGGCCGTATTACCGTAAACGGGACACCCGCAAAGCTGGGTGACCGCGTCACGGAAAAAGACAGCATCTGTATCGACGGCCATGCCCCGCAGGCGCATCGCCTGAGCGGCACCAAGCGTCGCGTACTCGCGTACTACAAGCCCGAAGGCGAGGTTTGCACACGCTCTGACCCCGAAGGCCGGCCCACCATTTTTGAGCACCTGCCGCTGCTGCGCAACGGTCGCTGGATCGCCGTCGGGCGTCTGGACATTAATACCTCCGGTTTAATCCTGCTCACCACGGACGGCGATTTGGCGCACAAGCTCATGCACCCGGCAACTGAAATCGAGCGCGAGTATGCCGTACGCGTGCTGGGCCAGGTGGATAAAACCATGTTGCAGCGCCTGAGCAGCGGCGTGTTGCTCGACGACGGCACGGCGCATTTCGATGCCGTGATCGACGCCGGGGGGCAGGGTTCGAATCACTGGTATCACGTGATTTTGAAGGAAGGCCGCAACCGCGAGGTGCGCCGTCTGTGGGAATCGCAAGGGGTGAAGGTCAGCCGTCTTACGCGCGTGCGCTACGGTATAATTCCGTTGCGCCGCGGTCTGCGCGCGGGACGCTGGGATGAATTGGAAGGCGATGCCGTCAATGCGCTATTGCGCTTGGCAGGCCTGGAGGCCGCTCCAAACGAACAAAAGCCGGTGCCGCGGCCCAAGGTGAGAAGCCGGAGATCGGCCGCGCGGTAACCATGACCTTTAATGCTGTCTATCACACGCTTTATCAAACCTACGGCCGGCAATCCTGGTGGCCTGCGGAGAGCCCGTTTGAGGTGATGGTCGGCGCAGTGCTTACGCAAAATACCGCGTGGAGCAATGTCGAAAAGGCCATCATCAATCTCAAAAATGCCCACAGCCTGGATGCCCAGGCGATCGTGGCCGCCGGCCCGGATCAACTTGCGGACTGGCTCAAACCGTCGGGCTACTTCAATATCAAGGCGCGGCGCCTGCGCAATTTTTGCCTCTGGTATCTTCAACGGGGGGGCATGGAAGGGCTCGTCTCGCTGAGCACGCAAGCCCTGCGCTCGGAGCTGTTGTCTGTCAACGGCATCGGGCCGGAGACCGCGGACGATATCCTGCTGTATGCCTTCGAACGCCCGGTGTTCGTCATAGATGCTTACACGCGGCGGTTGCACAGCCGGTTGGGTCATATCCGCGGAGACGAAGGCTATGAGACCTTGCGCTCGCTGTTCGAGTCCACTCTGCGAGGCCGAAAAAAAGTTCAACTATTCAATGAGTTTCACGCCTTGATTGTCAGGCACGCCAAGGACGTCTGCCGGCCGCGTCCGCGCTGCCGGGAGTGTTGCCTGGCGGTCTGTTGCCCTTCTACGCTCGCTTAAGGCATTATCGTTGCAACATATTCGGCTTAGGCATATGCTTTTTAAATTATGCGGTACGTGAAAAGGGAAGTATCACCCTGGCCCGAGATTAGGTGACACAGCCCCGACCTTTACTCAGTGTTCTGAAATCATCCATCCATCCTCATACTAATAAGAGAGCATCATGAGCAATAAAATAACACGTCGTGATTTTGTAAAATTGTCCGGCG
>JBDSTW010000094.1:0-2644 GCA_039928055.1 Gammaproteobacteria bacterium
CGGCATAGACCGCACGAAAGTTGAGGCCGAAACGCGTGAAGATGCGCGTGTAGGCCGCGTGCATATCGGCATAGGTTTTATCCAGCGAAGCCTGGTCAATATGAAAGGAATAGGCATCCTTCATCAGAAATTCGCGCGCGCGCATCACGCCGAAGCGCGGGCGCGGCTCGTCGCGGAACTTGGTCTGTATTTGATAAAACGTGGCCGGAAGTTGTTTGTAACTGCGCATCTCGCGCCGTGCCATGTCGGTGATGACCTCTTCGGCGGTGGGTGCGTAGCAGAAATCGCGCTGATGACGATCTTTGAGGCGCAGTAACTCTCCGCCGTATTGCTGCCAACGCCCGGACTCCTGCCATAACTCGGCCGGTTGCACGGTCGGCATCAGCACCTCTTGCGCCCCGCTGCGATCCATTTCCTCGCGGATGATGGCCTCGACCTTGCGCAGCACTCGCAGGCCCAAAGGCAGCCAGGTATAAATTCCGGCGGCGAGTTTGCGGACCATTCCCGCGCGCAGCATCAATTGGTGACTGATAATCTCGGCGTCGGCCGGTGTTTCTTTCGTAGTAGGGAGCAGAAGCTGGGAGGCGCGCATCAGGCTGGTTCTCGTGTGCAAAGGCATGAATTCTAGCGCGCCGCTTGGGCATGAGTACAGTGCCGATAGCGTCGCATGAAGAAACGCCCCACCGTCTTGACGGTTCCTTGTATAATAGGCCCGTGCATTTTTGCTGTGAAGTTTATTGATTAACGGAGAGTTACCGTGGCGGTTACCTTAACGGATAGTGCGGCTCGGCGTGTGCAGAAACTCCTGGCAAAGGAGGGCGGCATCGGCTTGCGCCTGGGTATTAAAAAGGCTGGCTGCTCGGGCATGGCTTACACCTTTGATATCGCCCGCGAAATCAATGAAGGCGATGGCGTATTCGAGCAGAACGGCGCCAGGCTGGTGGTCGATGCGCACAGTCTGATTTACCTTGACGGCTCGCAACTGGACTTTGTCAAGGACGGTCTCAAGGCAACGTTCAAATACACGAATCCCAATGAAAAATCATCCTGCGGTTGTGGGGAGAGTGTTGGTTTTTAATGGCTTTAATGATTACCGACGAATGTATCAACTGTGATGTCTGCGAGCCGGAATGTCCGAACAACGCGATCTCGCAGGGGGTGGAGATTTATGTCATCGATCATAATCTCTGCACGGAGTGTGTTGGTCATTTTGATAAGCCGCAGTGCGTTGAGGTATGCCCCGTCGATTGCATTCCGCTCGATCCGGACTTTGTAGAGAGCCGGGAAGTCTTGTATGAAAAATACCTGGGCATTAGCCAACGCAAGGCCGGGTAGTAGTGTAGCGGCGTGTTCGCCTGATGCGCGGCTGTGGGCCTTCATGTGCAGAGTCCTGATTTCATCATAATCCCAACTCTTCAGTACGCCAAGACGATTCCACATTTCTTCAATGCGGCCAAGTGCGATCTAATTATCCGGTCATGCAAAAATTACCTCATACCTTGTATCGCGCCGAGCAAGTGCGGGAGTTGGACCGCCTTGCGATCGAAGACCATGGGCTGAGCGGCGCTACGCTGATGGCGCGCGCCGGAGCGGCGGCATTCGCCGTGCTTTGCGCACGCTGGCCGAGCACGCGGCGCATTACGGTAATCTGCGGCATAGGTAATAACGCGGGCGATGGTTTTGTGCTGGCGCGTCTGGCGCAACAGGCCGGATGGGATGTGAGCGTAGTGCAGTTGGGAGACGCCGGATGCTTGCGCGGCGATGCGCTGGCTGCGCGCGAAGCCTGGTTAACATCGGGCGGAAGCACTATTGCCTTTGCGGGCGAAATTGCCGGCACGGCAGAGGTATTGGTTGATGCACTGCTGGGCACGGGTTTGAAGCGCGAAGTCAGCGGGGAATGGAAAGATGTCATCGAAGCGATGAATGCCTCCGGTATTCCCGTCTTGGCGCTGGATATTCCCTCCGGTCTTGATGCCGACAAGGGCTGCGTGCTCGGCGCGGCGGTAAAGGCCGAGGCGACGATCAGTTTTATCGGGCTCAAGCAGGGCATGTTTACAGGGCAAGCACCGGATTACTGCGGGACGATAATTTTTGATGACCTCGGCGTACCGCCCGAGCTGTTTTCCCGAGTCCCCGCGAGTGCCGCGCGCATTAATCTGGCAGGCTTACCTGTATTAAAGCCGCGCCCGCGCACCGCACACAAGGGCGATGCCGGTCATGTGCTGGTTATCGGCGGTGAGCAGGGCATGGGCGGCGCGGTGCGCATGGCCGCGGAGGCCGCAGCGCGCGTCGGGGCCGGCCTGGTAACGGTCGCCACGCGCGCGGAGCATGTGCCGGGCATCATCGCCGCACGGCCCGAACTGCTTTGCTGCGGCATTGATGATGTTGCGCAAATGCTGCCCCTGATCAAGGTCGCTCATGCCATTGCTATCGGTCCCGGGCTGGGCCGCACCCCGTGGGCTATCAAACTCTTTGCAGCGGTGCTGGAGGCGCGCCTGCCGCTGGTCGTCGATGCCGATGCCTTGAATCTATTGGCCTTGGAGCCCGTAGCGCGTGAGCATTGGGTATTAACGCCCCATCCCGGCGAGGCGGCGCGCCTGCTGGGATGTTCCGTGACCACGGTGCAAGCGGATCGGTTTGGCGC
>JBDSTW010000095.1:0-3380 GCA_039928055.1 Gammaproteobacteria bacterium
AGCATCTTAGGCGGCATGCCTTATCCGCCGCAGAATAAATTATTGTCGCAGTCGCTGGACATTATGGTTGCCACGCCCGGACGTTTAATGGATCACATGGAACGCGGCCGCGTCGATTTTTCGCGCCTGGAATGCCTGATTCTGGATGAAGCCGATCGCATGCTCGACATGGGCTTTATCGATGCCGTGGAAAAAATTGCGGCCGCGACCCCGGCCACGCGTCAAACCCTGCTCTTCTCGGCGACCCTGGACGGCAACATCGGCAAGCTCGCGCAACGCCTGCTCAAACAGCCCAAGCGCGTGCAGGTTGCCGACAACAAGGCGAAGCACGAGAACATCAGCCAGCGTCTGCACTACGTCAATGACATAGCGCACAAGAATCGCTTGCTGCATCATTTCCTGGATAACGCCGATCTCAGCAAGGCCATCGTGTTCACTTCCACGAAACGCCAGGCCGATTCGCTGGCGAAAGACCTGCATGCCAAGGGTTATGCGGCTGCGGCGCTGCACGGCGACATGAATCAGGGCGCGCGCAATCGCACCATTAAAAATCTGCGCTCCAACGCCGTGCGCCTGCTGGTCGCCACCGATGTCGCCTCGCGCGGCATCGATGTAGCCGGCATCAGCCATGTAATCAATTTCGATCTGCCGAAATCCGCCGAGGATTATGTGCATCGCATCGGCCGCACGGGGCGTGCCGGCGCGAACGGTATCGCCATCTCGTTTGCCTTGCGCAGCGACTCGTCCAATGTCAGGGATATCGAGCGCTACACCGGGCAAAGCCTGACGCCGCACACCGTCCCCGGCATGGAACCCAAGCACGAGTCGGCCACGTTCACGCCCAAGATAAAGCATAAGCGCAAGCCCATGGGCAACGGCCAGCATTTCTCCGCGGCGAAAAAGGGCGCCGCCAAGCCCGCCACGGGAAATACAAGCCACGCAAGGCGCGCCGCCGGGAATGCGCCGTCCTTTCGTAAAAACAGCGGGTATCGCGCCTCCTGATAGGGGCTTTTATAATACCCCTACACCGGCTCATCATGGGTGAGCGTAACGGGAGCTGCCAATGGCTAAGGAAGACAGGGCATCGAGAGATCGGCTCAGCCGGGTAGCCTGGCTGTTGGACAGCTCTATCCCGGTACCCGGCACGCGCTTTCGTATCGGTATCGACAGCCTGATAGGCCTGATTCCGGGCTTCGGAGATGCCGTAGGCGCGTTACTGTCGAGCTATATCCTGGCCGAGGCCGCACGCCTGGGCATGCCCAAGTCCACCCTCATCCGCATGGGTCTTAACATTGCCCTGGAGACTGTGGTGGGCATGGTGCCCATCGCCGGGGATATATTCGATATGGCCTGGAAGGCCAATCAACGCAATGTGCGCCTGCTGGACGCCTACCTCGATAACCCGCACCGCACCGTTACCACCAGCCGCTTGTTGCTGGCCGGATTAACCGTGGCGTTGATAGCCTTGATTATAGGACTGCTCGTACTGGGCGTTGTGATCGTGCGCTGGCTGGTCCAGACCCTCTCGAATTGAACTGAACGGACGGAAGTCCCTTTATAGCTTATCTTGAATTCTGTTATCGTGGCCTCGTATCCGTTTGTTGCCGCTGGCTTTGGAATTTTAATGTATGAGCGAATCGGTCAATATCGTGTGCCCTCACTGCACCACCGTAAACCGTGTACCCGCCGCGAAATTGGGCGACAAGGCCAACTGTGGGAAATGCAAGCAGCCCTTGTTCGACGCACACCCGGTTGAATTAAACAGCGCTAATTTCACCCCGCATATCCAGCGTTCGGGGGTCCCCGTGCTGGTCGATTTCTGGGCGCCTTGGTGCGGGCCTTGCAAAGTAATGGCCCCGGCCTTTGCGCAGGCGGCAGCGCAACTCGAGCCGGGTGTGCGTTTGGCAAAACTCAACACCGAAGCCGAACCCGCCATTGCCTCGCAATTTGCTATTCGCAGTATCCCGACCCTGATACTCTTCACCGGCGGCCGTGAGATCACGCGGCAGGCCGGCGCCCTGGATGCAAACAGCCTGGTTAAATGGACGCGCTCTCACCTGAAATAAGATGGGCGCGCAAAAACCACGGGGCATACTGGGAACACGGCCCGGCCACACTACTTGGCGATCAGCTTGCCCCGGTACATGTTCATCCCGCAGGTGAATTCATATTCGCCGGGCCGTTCGGGTGTTAGTTCGATGGATACACTCTGGTTTTCCGGCAGGTGCGCGCGTTTACCAAAATCGGGGATCACCACTTCCTCACCGCACAAAGAGGCCTCACGGCGTGTAAAATTCAAGCGCAGGCGCTGGCCTGCCTTGACGACAATCAGGGCCGGTTGATAGCCGCCCTTCACCGTGACGTCGACCTCTTGTATGCCTTCTTTTACCTGGGCAGTAAATCCCTCGCCGCGCCACAGCCAGAAATACCAGACGATCCAGGCGATGATCGCCGCTCCGCCCAGACTCGCGATAATTTCCATCGTACTCATGTACTTGCCTCCGGTACCGGTATCGGTTCGAATAATCTCAGTCGATTGGCATTGGTAACCACGGTGATACTTGAAGCGGCCATCGCGGCGCCCGCAATAATCGGAGAGAGCAGCATTCCGAATAGCGGGTAAAGTACGCCGGCCGCAATGGGTATGCCTAATACGTTATAAATAAATGCCCCGAATAAATTTTGTTTGATATTGCGCAGCGTCGCACGCGAGATTTCAATCGCATAAACCACGCCGCGCAGGCTGCCGCCCACCAGGGTAACATCCGCCGCCTCAATGGCCACGTCGGTGCCGGTGCCAATGGCGAAGCCGACGTCGGCTTGAGCGAGTGCCGGGGCGTCATTGATGCCGTCGCCCACCATGCCGATTAATTGCACGCCCTCACGTGTCTTTCGTGTGCGATTCCGTGCCTGCAGGTCTTTGATGTGACGGGCCTTGTCCTCCGGAAGCACCTCCGCCAGCACGTGCAGGATGCCGGCCTGCCGGGCGATGGCCCGTGCCGTGCGTTCATTATCGCCGCTGATCATCACCACGTCGATCCCCATCTTTTGCAGTGCACGTACCGCAGCGACGGAGTCTGCTTTGAGGGTATCGGCGACTGCAATAATGCCGGCAGGCAGGCCGTCCACGGCAACAAACATCGGTGTCTTGCCTGCGTCTGCAAACCGCTGCACATCGGCCTCAAATGCGCTTAGCGCGATATTCTCCCCTTGCATTAATTTTTTGTTACCGACGAGTATGCGCTTCCTGTCAATAGTGGCCGCTACTCCATGCCCGGGAATGGCTTTGAAATGCTCCGGCTCGGCAAGTTCGAGGCCACGCTTGCGCGCACCCTGCACGATGGCCTGCGCCAGGGGATGCTCGCTGCGTCGATCCGCAA
>JBDSTW010000096.1:0-4189 GCA_039928055.1 Gammaproteobacteria bacterium
ATCTGGCCGCGATGGATTATCTGCGCCAGGGCATTCATTTACGCGGTTATGCGCAAAAAAATCCCAAGCAGGAGTTCAAGCGCGAGGCGTTTGAATTATTTGCCCAGATGCTGGAGCGCATCAAGCGCGAGGTTATCCGCCTCATTTACACCGTAGAGGTGCGCGCCGAGGAGGATGTGCTGGCCGTCGAGCAGCGCCGCCGCGCAAACGAGACCATGCAGTTTATGCATGCGCCCGCCCTGGCGATGAGTGAAGAAGCCGCAGCGGCCGGTGCGATGGTAGCGGAGGAGCATCCATCCGCACCCTTTGTACGCGATGAGCGCAAGATAGGCCGCAATGAGATGTGCCCGTGTGGTTCGGGCAAGAAGTATAAACACTGCCACGGCAAATTGGCCTGATTACCAGGCGGCGCGAAACGGGTGTTAATGCCGGAATTTAAACTTAGCCCTCTCACGTATACCTGAATAGAGAACCTTATGGCGGTCGGCCACAAAAATCTCCCTCCCCTGATACCCATAAACGGTATTCGACTCGGTACCGCATGCGCCGGGATCAAAAAACCGGGGCGCCGCGATGTGGTCGTCATAGAGCTGTGCGAAAATGCCACGTGCGCTGCCGTCTTTACCCGTAACGCCTTCTGCGCCGCGCCTGTCACCCTGGCTCGCGCCTATCTGGCGCAAATGGCGCCGCGATTTTTGCTGGTAAATACCGGCAACGCCAATGCGGGTACCGGCGTACATGGCCTTAACGATGCGCGCGCCTGTTGCGAAACGCTGGCGCAGCTTGGCGGATGCGCCATCAACGAAATTTTACCGTTCTCTACCGGCGTGATCGGCGAATCTTTGCCGGTTGCCAAAATCCAGGCCGGCCTGCCCACCGCTTATGAAAATCTGAGCCCCACGGGCTGGAGCGATGCCGCCTACGGGATCATGACGACGGATACCGTGGCCAAGGGCTGTTCGCGGCAAGTCGATATCAATGGCGTCAGCGTCACAGTAACCGGCATCGCCAAGGGTTCGGGCATGATCCGCCCCGACATGGCCACCATGCTCGCCTTTATCGCTACCGACGCCGATCTCAGCGCGGCGGTCGTGCAGCACTGCCTGGAGCAGGCCATGCCGGGCTCGTTCAACCGCATCACGGTGGATGGCGACACCTCAACGAACGATGCCTGCGTATTGATCGCTACCGGCAAGAGCATGCTGCCCTATATCGATAGCCGCGCCGACCCTGCTTATCACCTGCTCTGCACGACCGTGACCGAGGTGTGTGCCGAACTGGCGCAGGCCATCGTGCGCGACGGCGAGGGGGCCACGAAATTCATTACCGTAGAGGTCAGTGGCGGCGGTAGCGAAGAAGAATGTTCCCTGGTGGCCTACAGCGTCGCGCACTCACCACTCGTCAAAACCGCCTTCTTTGCCTGCGACCCGAACTGGGGACGCATCCTCGCCGCGGTGGGGCGCGCCGGTCTTGCCCGGCTCGACGTCGAACAAATAACCATCCATCTGGATGAGGTCTGCATCGTGCAACACGGCGCCCGTGCCGCCGACTACACGGAACAGCAAGGCCAGGACGTCATGCGGCGCGATGACATCACCGTGCGCATCGATCTGGGCCGCGGCGCGCACAGCACGAAAGTTTGGACCTGTGATTTTTCTTACGACTACGTGCGCATTAATGCCGAGTACCGCACTTAAGTACGTCGTAGTGAATCCATCTGCCCAACATGTCGCGGCCGCCGCAATTTTTAACGTTCATCAGCATCGTTCTCTGGAAGCACTTGTTCCTTGCCCGGGATACTATAAGAGCCGTCAACCCAAGCGCCCAGATCGATCAGCTTGCAGCGCTCACTGCAAAAAGGCCGCCAGGCATTCTTGTCCGACCACTCGACCGCCTTTGCACAGACGGGGCATTTGACGAGCGCCGGCGATTTCATAGGATGCAGCAGGTCAGCTCGAATTCAACATCGTCCGTGGCCTGAACGGCACGCCCGTTTGCCACAGGTTCCATAAAGCGCACCGTGAAGCGTTGCTTGCCGCCGCTGATTTCCGCGTAATAGCGTGATTCCGCGGGCACAAACACGCGCACTAACTGGCAACTGGGATTATCGGCATCCAGGGATTTTTGGTAAAACCCGCCCAATGCCACTTCTTGCTTGGGTAAGGCGCTCTCGCGCAGCAAGCGCAAGATGAGTTCGATGGACAGTCGCAGCGTGTCCAGCGAGCCCAGCCATTGCCGCAGATCGCTGATGCGCTGCTCCGCCGGCTGCTGCAACCAAAAATGGTAAACCGGCAGATCAAAGTCGCACAGCCCGCCGGGAATACCGCTACGCTGTTTGATGCTGTTCAGAAACTCATTTTGACGCAAGGCCTGACCGGGCTGGCCGCTCATGGCATGAAAGCGGTCAATCAGACTATCCAGCTGGTCCAATATCAGGCCCAGCGCCGCCAAGTCAACGCCCACCACCTTGTCCAACAAGCCTAGCGTTGCGGCGTGGCGTTCCAGTTCCTTGAGGGCCTCGCTTTTAAGATCGGTGCGACTGCTCACCGTCAGGATATCGAGGATGCTGGCGAGCGTGGCGCGGCTATCCAGCACCGTGACCCCGTCCAGCGTATGCCGGGCCTGAAGGAATAGGAATTCGAGCCGCAGCAAGGTGCGTACCCGTTCATTGAGCGGCAATTCGTAAGTAATTTTTTGTTGCACCCACACTACCCGGAATAAAAAGAGGCTTTATTGTCTATTAGTTGGCCGGTGCTGGCAAACCCTCTGCGGCGCGGCGCTGATAACACTGATGCAGTTCGGCCACCTGCCGTTGCAAGTGGGCGAGATCCCGGTCGTTCGTGATAATGTCATCGGCGCGAGCCAGGCGCTCACGGAACCCGATCTGGGCGCGCAGGATGGCTGCGACCTCGCCGGCGCCGATGTGGTCACGCTCCATGACACGCTTGTATTGCAGATAGTGCGGCGTATCGACGACCAGAATGCGGTCGACCCGGTGCGCTTGCTGCGTCTCCAGTAAAAGCGGTATGCACAATACGCAGTAGGGATCCGCCAACGTTGCGAGACGCAGCTCCATCTCCTGCCGAATAAGCGGATGCAGGATCGCCTCGAGGCGGGCACGCTGCGCGGCGTCGCTGAATATCAGGCTGCGCAAGCGCGCGCGCTTCAGCGTGCCGTCGCTCTCCAACAGGTCGGGGCCAAAACCCGCTGCAATCTCTTGTAAGGCCGGCATTCCCGGCGCCACGAGCTCGCGCGCAATGGCATCGGCATCGATCACCGGCACGCCCAAACCGGCAAAGCCGGCCGCAGCCTTCGATTTGCCGCTGCCGATCCCGCCTGTCAGGCCGACCTTCAGCATTACTTAACTTAATCCCGCAAATGCCCAATAGGCGCGGATAATATCGCCGCCCCATAGCAAGGCAATCCAGCCGGCGATCGCCAGGTACGGACCAAACGGGATCGGCAGATTTTTATCGCGCCCGCGCAACAGGATTAAAGCGATGCCCAGCACCGCGCCGACCAGCGAGGATAACAAGATGATGACGGGCACCGCTTGCCACCCGAGCCAGGCACCGAACATCGCCAACAACTTGAAGTCTCCATGGCCCATGCCCTCCTTGCCGGTTAACAGCTTAAACAGCCAGTACACCGACCACAGGCTTAAATAACCTGCGAGCGCCCCGATGATGGCATCGTGACTATTTGCAAAGAGCGTATTCCCGTCGATAGTCACCAGACTCAGCGCCAGCCCTGCCCATAGCAAAGGCAGCGTGATGCTGTCGGGCAATAATTGGTGATCGACATCGATAAAACTCAAGGCGATGAGTGCCCAGGTCAGCAACAGCGCGGTGGCGGCCGTCCAGCCGAAGCCGAAATGCCAGGCGACCGCGGCGGACAACAGGGCGGTGAGGATCTCGACCGACGGATAGCGCAGCGGAATCTTGACGGCGCAGGCTGAACATTTACCGCGCAACATCAGATAGCTGATGACCGGTATATTCTCCAGCGCGGTAATCGCATGGCCGCATTGAGGACAGCGTGAATTCGGGCCGATAAGGTTAAAGCGCGGCTGTACTGGTTCGCCGGGGACTTCGAGCAGCGCGGCACACTGCGAGCGCCACGTGCGCTCCATCATGAGCGGCAAACGATAGATAACAACGTTCAGGAAACTGCCGACCAGCAGGCCAAA
>JBDSTW010000097.1:0-4704 GCA_039928055.1 Gammaproteobacteria bacterium
GCGTGCTGATGAACACCGCCATCGCGGGCGCTACAAATCCAGTGCTCATGGCCGTGGCGATGCGCAAGGCCGTCGAGGCCGGGCGCGCCGCGTTCCGCGCCGGGCGCATCCCGCGCAAACAATACGCGAGCGCCTCCTCGCCCCTGGATGGTACGTTTTTCTAATCCTACAGGCCATCAGTTCATAAATGTAGCGTGCACCGTGCGCACGACATGGCACAAAATCGTGCGCATAGCGCACGCTACGTTGGCTGCTTTGTTTATAAGCCTGGTCTCTCTTTTCGTCTTTGCGTTGGGCCGTTAATTACAATGAAATGACAGAACTCGCTAACTCTATCCGCCCCATCCGCAGCTTTGTCTTGCGTCAGGGGCGTATGACCCCTGCGCAGCAAAACGCACTGGAAAGCCTCTGGGGAAGGTATGGAATTGAAGCCGGAGATGCTCCATTAAACCTCGACGCAGTCTTTGGGCGCAGCGCGTCGCGCATACTCGAGATCGGCTTCGGCATGGGCAGCTCGCTCGCGGAGATGGCTGCGGCGCAGCCCGAGCAGGATTATCTCGGCATCGAGGTGCACCGCCCCGGCGTCGGAAATTTGCTCAAGCTCATCGATGCACACCCGCTAAGCAATGTACGCGTGATCAGCGCCGATGCCATAGAGGTGCTGGACAGGCAGATTGCGGACGCGTGCCTGGACGCCGTGTATTTATTTTTTCCCGACCCCTGGCCCAAGCGCCGCCACTGCAAGCGCCGTATCGTGCAGCCGTCGTTTGTTACGCGCATCGCGCACAAACTCAAACCCGGCGGCTGTTTTCACCTGGCTACGGATTGGGAAGAGTATGCCGAGCAGATGTTGCGGCTATTAAGCGCCGCGCCCGAGTTCGCCAACACAGCCGGGCCGGGCAATTACGCCCCCCGCCCCGCGTACCGCCCGCTGACCAAATTCGAGCGGCGTGCCACACACGAAGGCCGCGACGTGTGGGACTTGGTGTTTCTTATGGGTAAAAACACGGGCACGCATACAGCGCGCCTGAGAACACACCTCTAAGGAACCTCTGAACCCCCGCGGACTTCTACGCGAATGCCGTGTTCCGGACGAAGTTTAACCATTTGCATGGCAGACGCTGCTATAATTTATTGCCTCATGGCTCACCGGCTAAAGCCGAGCTCAACGAATGCATCTTCGCGGCTAACACAGTATTGGCATGAACCAGGGGGTGTCAAAATAACCATGGGAACTTCAAAGTCTACTCAACTTGGCTCCTCGCTGGTGGAGCAGGGGCTCCTCAGCTCGGAGCAGCTAACCGAGGCGCTGGCCGAGCAAAAACGCAGCGGGCTCCTGCTCGGGCGAGTGCTGATCGAAAAAAAATTCGTCACCGACAAGCAGATCGCCCAGGTGATAGCCGCGCAGCTTGATGTGCCCTACATCGACCTCAGGCGCTTTGAGACCCACCTGGACACCGCGAACATCCTGACGGAATTGCAGGCCCGCCGCTTTCGCGCCATTGTTCTGGAAGATCGTGGGGAAACCTATCTGATCGGGCTGGCGGATCCTTCCGACCTGCGCTCCCAGGATGAGCTTTCGATGCTGCTCAAGCGCCCGATCGACGTGGCCCTGGTCACCAACGATCAGTTGATGCATACAATAGACCGCATCTACCGCAAGACCCATCAGATCGGCGAATTTGCCCGGGAAGTCGAACGCGATATCGAGCGTGATACCAACGTCATTGACCTGAACAAGATCGGCGCCAGCATTGACGACGCGGATGCGCCGGTGGTCAAGCTGCTGCAAACGGTAATTGACGATGCCGCGCAGGTGCGAGCATCCGACATCCACATCGAGCCGCAGGAAAACAAGCTGGTAGTGCGCTTCCGCATAGATGGCGTTCTGCATACCCAGATCGAAGCCGATTCCAGAATCGCCTCCGCGCTGCTGGTGCGCCTGAAACTGATGGCCGGGCTGGATATCGCGGAACGGCGCCTGCCGCAGGATGGGCGCATCACGGTCAAATCCGGGATCTACAAGCTCGATATCCGTATGTCCACCATGCCCACGCAGCATGGCGAATCGGTGGTGCTGCGCATACTGATGCAAAACCAGGGGCTGCGGAGCCTGGAAACCTCCGGCATGCCCGCGCAGGTGTTCCAGAAATTCGACCGGGCGATCAAATCGCCGCACGGCATCGTGCTCGTCACGGGCCCCACCGGTAGCGGCAAAACCACCACGCTCTATAGCGCGCTGGGACGGCTCAATCATCCCGGCGTCAAGATCATGACCTGCGAAGATCCGGTCGAGTATCGCATCCCCGGCATCAGCCAGGTGCAGGTCAACGAGAAAATAGAACTCACCTTCGCGCGCGTGCTGCGTTCCTTCCTGCGGCAGGATCCGGACATCCTGCTGGTCGGTGAAATCCGCGACGAAGAAACCGCGGAAATTGCCGTCCGTGCCGCGATGACCGGTCACATGGTGCTGTCCACGCTGCACACCAATGACGCGATCAGCACGCCCTCCCGCCTGCTGGACATGGGGGTGGCCGGCTACAAGGTTGCCTCAACGCTGCTGGCGGTGGTGTCGCAACGGCTGCTGCGGGTCATTTGCCAGTATTGCTCCGAGCCTTATACTCCCGCTATCGAAGAACTGGAGTGGATCAAGCATTACCTGAGCGACGATGAACTCGCGCATGCCAGATTACGCCATGGCAAAGGCTGCACCCGCTGCAATGGCGTAGGCTACACGGGCCGCACCGGCGTGTTCGAGATCATGGAAATGACCGCCCCGCTCGCCGCCGCCATCCATAAGGGCGATCTGGTGCTGTTCGAAAAAACGGCGCGCGAGCAGATGGGCAACGACACGCTGGAACGCCGCGCGCTGGAACTGGTTCTAAAAGGCGAGACGACCATAGTCGAAGCAATGACCGTGGTGACATCAATTGATGCCTGAGCACAGGCACATCCGAAAAGTGCGCCATCCGGGAGAATAACCGATCATGGACATCTACCAATACAAAGGCCGCAACAAGCGCGGCGAGGTCATGCAGGGCACAATCGAATCGCCCAATCCCCAGGCAGTAGCGGCATGGATGATAGCCGCGGACATCTCTCCCATCGCCATCAAGATGCGGCCCTCACTGAAAGAGCAGCCGCAGTGGCTGCGCGCGCTGCAGGGCGAGGGTTCGCTCACCCTCGTTGACCTGCTGCTGTTCACCCGGCAGATGGGCACCATGGTCAAGTCCGGCGTGCCGATGCTGCAGTCGCTCGAAAGCATACAGAAATCAACCACCAACAAGCGCCTGATCGAAGTGTTGCAGGCGATTCGCGCCGATCTCGACAAAGGCGTCGAACTCAGCAACGCGATGGCGCGGCATCCCAAATTTTTTGGTGATTATTACGTCAACATGGTTCGGGTCGGTGAAGGCTCGGGGCAGTTGGAAGAAGTATTCAAGCGCCTGTTCGAGCAGCTCGAATTCGACAAGCACATGAAGCGGAAAATCAAGGGCGCATTCCGCTATCCCATGTTTGTGATCATTGCGATCTCTATCGCAATCAGCATCCTCAGCATATTTGTCATCCCTGTGTTCGCCAAGATTTACAGCGGCATGCGTGTGGAGCTTCCGGCCCTTACCCAGGCGCTGATCGCCGTGTCGGATTTCGCGGTGCATTACTGGTGGGCGGTGCTGGCAGCGGGGGGCCTCGCGGTTTACATGTTCCGGTTATACACCGCGACCCATAATGGCCGCTACAACTGGGACAAATTCAAGCTCAAGTTTCCCGTTATCGGCGGCATTATGGCCAAGGCGACCATCGCGCGTTTTTGCCGCAGCTTTGCCACCGCCAGCAAAAGCGGCGTGCCCATCGTTCAGGCCTTCACGCTCGTCTCGCGTGTCGTGGACAATGCCTTTTACGAGGAGCGCATCCTGACCATGCGCAACGGCGTTGAACGCGGCGAAAGCATGCTGCGGGTGGCACAGAGCTCCGGGATCTTTTCGCCACTCGAACTGCAAATGATTTCGGTAGGCGAGGAGACCGGCGAAATAGACGCCATGCTGGAGCAGGTTGCAAGCATGTATCAGGAAGAAGTCGAGTACCAGGTCAGCCGGCTCAGTGAAAGTATCGAACCCATCCTGCTGGCGGCGATGGGCGTGCTGGTGGCCATTCTCCTGCTGGGCATTTTCCTGCCGCTGTGGAATCTTACTCAGCTCGCGCATGTGAAGTAAGACGTTGGTTCGCTATCAAGAGCGGCGCAGGTTTCTACTATCGTGCTGAAAATATGGAACGCGATTATGCTGATCACCGGCGTGTTCAGCATTGCTGCCGGTGCCATGCTGCTGTTCATGCCCCGGCAAATGCTGCTCAAGCGCACGCTGCTGCGGCAATGGCTGTTTGAAATTGATTTCTCCGCCATACTCAATCGCAATCAGGCCATTGAAAGGCCGTTATACCGCCATCACCGCGCCTTCGGCGCAGCCGTGGTGGCCGGCGCTTTGGCTGGCCTCATGCCGTTATTGTGGCTCTATGACCATCCGTTGGCGACGGAGGCGTTGACCCGCACGTTAGGCTTCTGGGGCGCGCGAGCCGTGATCCTGAGCGGTTGGGCATTGGCGATTTTTGCGCTTGCCGTCGGCTTGTTCCTGCTCATCCGCCCCAGCGCCCTCAAGGGCTTCGAATCGGCAGCCAACCGCTGGACCGAGCCTTTCCCGCCCAGCC
>JBDSTW010000098.1:0-12361 GCA_039928055.1 Gammaproteobacteria bacterium
CAGCGCCAGAGGCTCAGTGAATAACTGGGTCCGGGGGCTGGTTAATCCGACGGAATCGGCGGGGATGTGAGCGGGCATGAAGGTGTCGGCAGTTTAATGACTTAAGTGCTGGCAAGTCTAATGACTGACCTGTATCAGCGCAACCGCCAAGCCGGCGCCGCAAGGCATGCATTTGTTCCTTGACGCGGGCACGGGTGGGCTACACCATACGCGATGCCGCCGCTGCGGCCACCACTCCCAAGTAAAATCGCGATGATAAAAAACCCACAAGCCGATTACGATGTCACGATTGTCGGCGGCGGCGTGGTCGGCGCCACGCTGGCCTGTGCCTTAGGCAATAGTACGTTACGCATCGCCGTGATCGAGTCCCAGGCTCCACCGGCGGTCTGGGCGAAAGAGAGCCGGGATGTGCGTGTGAGCGCGCTAACCTCCGGCTCGGTGCGCATCTTCTCCGCCCTGGGCGTTTGGCAGTCTATGGTGGCCGAGCGCGTCAGCCCGTTTCGGGAGATGCATGTATGGGATGCCGGCGGCCCGGGCGTGATTCACTTTGACAGCGCCGATATTGGCGTCGATACGCTGGGCTATATTGTCGAAAATCGCGTCCTTCAAGCGGCCTTGTACCGGCGCTGCCGGGAATTTTCCAATATCGAATGGATAGCCGCGACGCGCATTACGGACATGGTCAGCGCCGCTGACTATGTCACGCTGCATACCGAGCATGGCCGCGTCGTGCAGACCCGTTTGGTGGTCGGCGCGGACGGCCCCGATTCCGCGGTACGCCAACTCGCCGGCATCACGACGCACGGCCGCGATTATCAACAAACGGCCGTCGTAGCAACCGTGAAGACGACCCAAGTTCATCGCCAGACAGCCTGGCAGCGGTTTCTACCCGGCGGCCCGCTGGCCTTTTTACCGCTGACCGACGGTTACACATCCATCGTCTGGTCGTTACCGCCGGCGCGTGCCGAGTCCGTCCTGGCCTTGGACGATGCGCACTTCATGGATGAGTTGCAGTTTGCGCTGGGTGATGATCGGCTGGAAAATCTAGGCGGCATAGCATCCGTAGGGCCGCGCGCGAGTTTCCCGTTGCGCCTGATTCATGCGGATCAGTATGCGCGCCCCCGTTTGGCCCTCGTCGGCGATGCCGCCCATACCGTTCATCCCCTGGCCGGGCAGGGTGTCAACCTGGGGCTCTCGGACGCCGCCGTGCTGGCCGAGCTATTGATCGAGGCTGCGGAACAACAGGCGGACATCGCCGCATTCAAGCTGCTGCGTCGCTATGAGCGCCGGCGTAAGGGCGACAATCTCGCCATGGTGGCGGCGCTCGAAGGCATCAAGCATTTATTTGGCAGCCGCTGGACGCCGCTGCGCTGGTTGCGCAATAGCGGACTCCAGCTCACGAATACCCTCGCGCCCATCAAAAACCTGATCATGCGCCGCGCCATGGGTATTACCGGCGACTTGCCCAAGTTGGCGCGCGGAATTGCCTTGGGCAAGGAGCACCAGGATTAATCCGGTATTCTACGGGGTAGAAATTTTTACACAGGGAACGGCTGTAGATGGCCTGATACAGCAGCGCTTGTCAGCCTGCGTTTTTGTGCAAGATGTTTTTTACTCCTGTATTAAAGTTGGGGGAACAATATAGCAGCGTTTGTCAGCCTGCGCTTTTGTGCAAGGCTGCTAAGCCTGTATAATGCAATAATTGTCCCCGCGCCGGCATGCGGCTGTAATTCAAGCGCCGGCAGTGCGCACGGGCTCACATTTGCGAAAGTGGCGAAATCGGTAGACGCGCTGGTTTTAGGTGCCAGTGGGGCAACCCTTGAGAGTTCGAGTCTCTCCTTTCGCACCAAATTTCAGCTTATCTCAGTGATGAGTGCGCAATGAACGCTACACCTGTCACGTCAAGAGGAAACAAGATGCACGTCTCAGTTGAAACAACCGCGGGCCTGGAGCGCCGCATGACCGTTGAGGTCCCGGCCGAGCATATTGAGCAGGAGGTGCAAAATCGCCTCAAGTCCCTGGCCGGTAAGGCGAAGATGGACGGCTTCCGTCCCGGCAAGGTGCCTTTCACGGTCGTCGAGCGCAAGTTTGCCGGCCGGGTGCGCATGGAGGTGCTGGGCGACTTGATACACTCCAGCTTCCAAGAGGCGGTGAGCCGGGAAAACCTGCGTCCCGTGGGCGGCCCGAAGATCGAAACGCTGTATGAAGAACCGGCTAAAGGCTTGGGTTATACCGCAACCTTTGAGGTCTATCCGGAGATTTCGCTGGCGCCATTGAACGCCTTGAGTTTTGATAAGCCCGTTGCCGAGATCGCCGACAGCGATGTGGATACGATGATCGAGACACTGCGCAAACAACGTCCGGGTTGGACGCCGGTGGTGCGCGAGGCGCGCCGGGACGATCAACTCCAGATCGATCTGAAAATGCGTATTGAAGGCGAAGAGGCCAAGGGCGGACATTCACAGCAGACCTCCGTGGTGCTGGGCGCAGGCGCGCTGCCCAAGGAGATCGAGGAAAAGCTCCTGGGCGCCAAGCCGGGTGAGGAGGTTGAGATCCAGCACGGTTTTCCGGCGGACTTTCCCGATCAAGCACGCGCCGGTAAGGCCATCCACTATACCGTCAGGATTATCGCCCTCTATGAACCTCAGTTGCCCGTCGTGGACGAGGCGTTTGTGCGCAGCCTGGGTGTCGAGTCCGGCAGCCTCGAGGAGCTACGCGTCGAGGTGAAGGACAATATGAGGCGCGAGCTGGATCAGGCGATCAGGCAAAAGCTCAAACAGCAGGTCATGGATGCGCTGCTGGAGGCAAATCCTATCGAGATTCCCAAGGCATTGATCGATAGAGAGGCTGAACTGCTGTTAGCGCAGGCGCGCGAGAAGTTGGCCGCGCAAGGCCGCAAGGGGCAGGATTTGTCCGCGCAAAGCGCGCTCTACGAGCCCACTGCGCGGCGGCGTGTGGCGCTGGGTCTGCTCATGGGCGACTTGATAAAGACCAGCGGAACCAAGGTGGATGGGGTCAAGGTGCGTGCGTTGGTGGACGGCATTGCCTCAACGTACGAAGACCCCGAGGAAGTCCTGAAATGGTATTATGGCTCCCCCGAGCGTCTTCAGCAGATTGAATCCCTGGTGCTGGAAGATCAGGTGGTAGACTGGGTGCTCGAACACGCCCAGGTTAATCGTACCGACAGCACGTTCGCTGCATTAATGAACCCCACAGACGACGTGAGCAAGGATATCCCGTCATGACCGATAATCAGCGCAACAGCGGACCGCTCGCCGGCACGAGTCTTAATCTGGTGCCGATGGTCGTCGAGCAATCGGCGCGCGGCGAACGCGCCTACGATATTTACTCGCGCCTGCTCAAGGAGCGCGTGATTTTCCTGGTCGGTCAGGTCGAAGACCACATGGCCAATCTGGTGGTCGCGCAATTGTTGTTCCTGGAGTCGGAAAATCCGGACAAGGACATTCACTTATATATTAATTCGCCGGGCGGATCGGTGAGCGCCGGGTTGGCGATCTACGACACCATGCAGTTCATCAAGCCGGATGTCAGCACCATGTGTACCGGTCAGGCGGCCAGCATGGGTGCGCTTTTATTGGCCGGCGGGGCCGCGGGCAAGCGTTACTGTCTGCCGCATGCGCGCCTGATGATCCATCAGCCATTGGGCGGCTTCCAGGGCCAGGCCACGGATATCGACATCCATGCGCGCGAGATTTTACTGGTGCGCGAGCGCTTGAATAAGATATTGGCGAAACACACCGGGCAATCGCTGGAAAGAATTCAAATCGACACCGAACGCGACAATTTCATGGGTGGCCAGGCGGCCGTGGAATACGGGTTGATTGATGGCGTGCTTACCGAGCGCCAGGTCAAGGCCGGATAAAATTCTGCCGCGCCGGGTTGACTTGCGGGTATGTTCGCTATCCAATAAGTTCAAGACGAACGCTTTACTGATCTCAAAGAGGTAAGCCATGATCGACGATAAGCACGGCAAGAGCGACAGTGGTGACAAGTTGCTCTACTGTTCCTTCTGCGGCAAGAGCCAGCACGAGGTGCGCAAACTGATTGCGGGCCCTTCCGTTTATGTTTGCGATGAGTGCGTCGAGCTTTGCAATGACATCATCCGCGAAGAGGTGCATGAGAAGTACGCCTCGGCCAAGGGCAGTAAGGTACCTACGCCCCATGAAATCAAGCAGATTCTGAGCGAATACGTCATCGGCCAGACCGGCGCGAAGAAGGTGTTGTCGGTCGCTGTGTACAACCACTACAAGCGCCTGGAGGTCTCCCAGAAAAAGGACGATGTCGAGCTCTCCAAGAGCAACATCCTGCTGATCGGGCCTACCGGTTCGGGCAAGACCCTGCTCGCCGAGACCCTCGCGCGCCTGCTTAATGTGCCCTTCACCATCGCCGATGCGACCACCTTGACCGAGGCCGGTTACGTGGGCGAGGATGTCGAAAACATCATCCAGAAGCTTCTGCAAAAGGCCGAGTACGATGTGGAAAAGGCCCAGACCGGCATCGTTTACATCGATGAGATCGACAAGATTTCGCGCAAGTCGGATAATCCCTCAATCACGCGCGATGTCTCGGGCGAGGGTGTGCAGCAGGCCCTTCTGAAGCTCATCGAGGGGACGATTGCCTCGGTACCTCCGCAGGGCGGGCGCAAGCACCCCCAGCAGGAGTTTTTGCAGGTCAACACACGCAATATGTTATTTATCTGCGGCGGTGCGTTTTCCGGTTTGGACAAGATTATCCGCGACCGTTCCGAAAAGGGCGGCATCGGATTCTCCGCCGAGATCAAGAGCAAAAACGACAAGAAGAGCGCAAACGAGATACTGCACACGGTCGAGCCTGAAGATCTCATCAAGTACGGCTTGATCCCCGAGTTCGTGGGGCGTCTGCCGGTGATCGCAACGCTGGACGAGTTGGACGAGGAGGCCTTGATGCGCATCCTTACCGAGCCCAAGAATGCCATCACCAAACAGTACGCCAAGTTGTTCGAGATGGAGGGCAGCGGTATCGAGTTCCGCGAAGATGCCTTGCGCGCGGTGGCGCATAAGGCCATGGAGCGCAAGACCGGCGCGCGCGGCCTGCGTTCCATTTTAGAGCGGGTGCTGCTCGATACGATGTACGATCTTCCTTCCCTGTCGAATGTCAGCAAGGTGGTGGTGGATGCCGGGGTCATCAATGGACAATCCGAGCCGCTGATGATCTTCGAGGGCGGGGATCAGCAACGCGTCGCTGCCGATTAAGTTCGATATTGAGTGCTGGTCTGGCACGACTCTAGCATGACCCCTGGCGGGGTTTCTTGATTTACACACGGTGTGTCCCCATGTATGAGGCAGGGCTGCTTCAGCCGCGCGCCCTGCGGATTCATCGATTTTTAACCTGAGAGACACATTAATGGACCCGGAAAATAGTTCTGACCTGAGAGATGACCAACTGATGTCGACGCCGGTATTGCCGTTGCGCGATGTGGTTGTCTATCCGCACATGGTTATTCCTCTGTTTGTCGGCCGCGACAAGTCCATTAAGGCACTCGAGGCCGCCATGGAGGGGAATAAGCAGATTCTCCTGGTGGCGCAAAAAAGCGCGGCCCTGGATGATCCGCAGGTCGATGACATCTATCGCGTCGGAACGCTGTCCAGCATTTTGCAACTACTCAAGTTGCCCGACGGCACCATCAAGGTGCTCGTGGAAGGCACGGAACGCGCGCGCATCGTCAGTTTTACCGGGGTGCAGGATTATCTCACCGCCGAGATCGTCAACTTTACGCCTACGCCGATCGACGAGCGTGAGATCGAGGCCCTGACGCGCTCGGTGCTGACGCATTTCGATCAGTACGTAAAGCTGAATAAAAAACTCCCACCCGAAATTCTGTCCGCGTTGGCCAGCATTGATGAGCCTGGCCGTCTGGCCGATACCGTGGCCGCGCACATGACGCTCAAGCTCGATGAAAAGCAGGCCATCCTCGAAATGGACGACGTGCGCACGCGCCTGGAACATCTGATGGGCATTATGGAGTCAGAGATCGATTTGTTGCAGGTGGAAAAGCGCATCCGTGGCCGCGTTAAGCGCCAGATGGAAAAAAATCAGCGCGAATATTTTCTTAATGAACAAATGAAGGCGATTCAGAAAGAACTCGGCGAACTCGACGAAGCGCCGAATGAGATCGAGGATCTGACGCAAAAGATCGAAAAGGCCGGCATGTCCAAAGAGGCCAAGACCCGGGTAAGCGCGGAGCTGAATAAGCTCAAGATGATGTCGCCGATGTCCGCCGAGGCCACGGTAGTGCGCAATTATATCGATTGGGTGGTTAGCGTGCCGTGGAAAAAGCAGACCAAGATTTCACGCGATCTGGCCAAGGCCGAGCAGATACTCGAGGCCGATCACTACGGGCTGGAAAAGGTCAAGGAGCGTATCCTCGAATATTTGGCCGTGCAATTGCGTGTGAACAAGCTCAAGGGTCCGGTGTTGTGCCTGGTTGGGCCGCCGGGAGTGGGTAAGACCTCGCTGGGTCAGTCTATCGCGCGCGCCACCAATCGCAAGTTTGTGCGCATGTCGCTGGGCGGCGTGCGCGACGAGGCGGAGATTCGCGGCCATCGCCGTACCTACATCGGTTCGATGCCCGGCAAGATCATTCAGAATATGGCCAAGATAGGCAGCCGCAATCCCCTGTTCCTGCTCGATGAGGTGGACAAGATTGCCATGGATTTTCGCGGCGATCCGTCGTCCGCCCTGCTGGAGGTCTTGTACCCCGAGCAGAATCATTCGTTTAATGATCACTACCTGGAGGTCGATTATGACCTCTCCGGGGTCATGTTCGTATGCACGGCGAACACGCTCAATATTCCCGGCCCACTGTTGGATCGCATGGAGGTCATTCGCATCTCGGGTTATACCGAGGATGAAAAGATCAACATCGCCATGCGTTACCTGGTCCCTAAGCAGATAAAGAATAACGGCTTGAAAGACAGTGAGCTTTCCATCGCCGAAGGGGCGGTACGCGATATCGTGCGCTTTTACACACGTGAGGCCGGAGTGCGCAACCTCGAGCGCGAAATTTCCAAGATTTGCCGCAAAGTCGTTAAGGAAATCCTGCTCAAACCCGGCAAGAAGAAGATCCTGGTCGGTCCGCGCCAATTGGAAAAATATTTAGGTGTGCAGCGTTTCCGTTACGGGCGCGTGGAAGAGCGTGACCAGGTTGGCCAGGTCACCGGGCTCGCGTGGACGGAAGTGGGCGGCGAATTACTTACCATAGAGGCCGTCATCGTGCCGGGCAAGGGCAAGATGACCATCACCGGCCAATTGGGCGATGTCATGCAGGAATCGATTCAGGCGGCCATGAGCGTGGTGCGTAGCCGTGCCGCGGTGTTGGGTCTTAATCCGGATTTTTATCAGAAGCATGATGTGCACATTCACGTTCCGGAAGGGGCAACCCCGAAGGACGGGCCGAGCGCCGGCGTCGGCATGTGTACCGCGCTGGTGTCTGCGTTGACGGGCATCCCGGTGCGCGCCGATGTCGCCATGACCGGCGAAATTACCTTGCGCGGCGAGGTGTTGCCTATCGGCGGGCTTAAGGAAAAGTTGCTTGCCGCCCACCGTGGCGGCATCACGACGGTCATTATCCCGGAGGATAATCGCCGCGATCTTGTCGAGATTCCTAAAAATATTATAAATAGCATCAATATACGCTCAGCCAAGTGGATTGATGAGGTATTGCAGATTGCCCTGCTGAAACTTCCCGAAGCCCTGCAGATGACGGCACCGGCCGACGCGGGTGAACATGAGCTGGCAGTAGAGCCCAATCTGGATAATCCACTTACAACTCATTAGCTACGATTTTGACTTCATAGCTTTTTCTTGTTCTTGGTTAATTCTAAAGAATGTGTTGTGGGAACTGCTTAGGGGCGCAAGATACTGTCTAAAAGACCCGGCATAGGCCGAATGAAATAAATTGCACAGGCTTTTCGGTAAAATCCGGCGCTATTTGCTTGACACAGGTTTCGGGCAGTTGGTATAAAAGCCAACAGCAAATATGTTTGGCGCCATCCGTTTGTTTTCATAAACCAATGAGGGGAGAAATAAGTGAATAAATCCGAATTAATTGATGCAATTGCCAACTCAGCCGATGTTTCCAAGGCTATCTCCGGGCGCGCACTCGACGCCATGATCGCCGCACTTACCAAGGCCCTTAAAAAAGGCGATCAAGTTACCCTCGTTGGGTTCGGAACATTTCTGGTGCGCAAGCGCGCCGCCCGCACCGGCCGCAATCCGCGTACCGGCGACAGCATCAAGATCAAGGCCTCCAAGATCCCTGCCTTCAAAGCTGGCAAAGCCCTCAAGGATGCCGTAAACTAACTAGTTTGCTGGGGTGCTTAGCTCAGTTGGTAGAGCGTCGCCTTTACACGGCGAATGTCGGGGGTTCGAGCCCCTCAGCACCCACCAGTAAGCATGCCACAGGAGTGGTAGTTCAGTTGGTTAGAATACCTGCCTGTCACGCAGGGGGTCGCGGGTTCGAGTCCCGTCCACTCCGCCACTATTAGTAATGTAATGAACGACCCCGGCTCCCTGCATGTACCCATGAAGTGTATGGGGATGTTCGTGCAGGCTGGAATTGCCGCAAGTCGCCGTCAGGTCTATCCAATCCAATAAATTATTCCTTTCGTTGCGAGGCTTCCTTAAGGTGCGCACCTTGATATTTGGCGTATAATGCGCCATCTGCCCGCAGCCCTTATTTCGATCACACCTTCAAAGTGAAGTCTCCTGAGAAGTGATCGCGCAGGGCCTTAATCAGCGCAAGTCGTTGCAGTTCCAAATAGCGGAGACGCAGCGGGCGCTATAAGATCTGTTAGAGGTTTTACCACGAGATGCTGCAATCCATTCGAGACCGCGCCCATGGTTGGCTGGCATGGACCATTATTGGCATTATCATCATTCCCTTCGCCCTGTGGGGCATTCAAGAATACGTCGGCGGTGATGCGGATGTAGAAGTTGCCAGCGTTGCCGGCACAAAGATCAGCCAGCAAGACTTTCAAAGGGCCTATGAACAACAGCGCGAGCGCATGCGCAGCCTGCTGGGAGACAACTCCGCGTCGCTGGACGAGGCCAATATCAAGCAGAGCGTACTCAATAGCCTGATCACGGAACAGGTACTGCACCAATCCACTGATGAGCTTGGCTTGCGTATCAGCAACGCCCAACTCGCCGGCCAGATTCAGTCCATGCCGGAATTCCAGGAGAATGGACAATTTTCCAAAGCAGTCTTCGTGGAGCAATTGCGCAGGATCGGTTTGACACCGGAGGGATTTGAGGCACGCGTGCGCCAGGGTTTACTCGCGGATCAATTGAATGCCGGCATCACCAGCATGAGTCTGGTCACGCAAAGCGAATTGGATGAGGCCATCCGTATCAAGAACCAGCAGCGGGAGATCGGCTATCTGATCCTCCCGTGGGAGAATTTCAAAAAGGACGTTGCAATCGACGAAGCGGCCGTCAAGAAATACTATGACGAGCACCGCAAGAACCTGGTCAATCCCGAACAGCTAAGCATCGAGTACATCGAACTCTCGGCGAGCGATCTTGCAAAAAGTATCAAACCCGATGATGCGGAGCTGCGCAAACTTTATGAAGAGCAGCGTGCCGGCTTCGCTGTCGAAGAGCAGCGGCGCGCCAGTCAGATATTGATCGTCCCGGCAAAGGAAGCTGATCCGGCAGCCTTGGCCAGTGCGTCCGCCAAGGCGGACGATCTGTACAAACGCCTGCAGGCAAAGGGCGATTTTGCGCAGCTTGCCAAAGAGAATTCTCACGACAAGGCGACGGCTGCCGCAGGCGGTGATCTCGGATTCGTTAGCAAGGGCACGCTAGACCCCGCCGTCGAGCAGGCCCTTTATGCATTAAAGCCCGGCGAGATGAGCAAGCCGGTAAAAACACCTGCCGGGTTGCACATTCTCAAGTTAACCGAAATCAAGCCCGCCTACACCAAAACGTTCGAGGAAGTGCGTGCCGCCCTGGAAAAGGATGCCTTGCAACGCAAGGCGCAGGATTTGTTTTTTGAAAAATCCGAGTCCTTGACGAACCTGGTCTATGAGAATCCGGATACCCTGGCTATCGCCGCCAAGGAGTTGGGCTTGCCGATTAAAACCTCCGGGCTCTTTAGCCGCCAAGGCGGGGCAGATGAGATTGCGCGCCACGCCAAGGTTATTAATGCAGCCTTTAGCGATGAAATGTTAGGGCGTGGCTATAACAGCGAGCCTATTGATCTGGGCGAAAATCATCTGGTGGTTTTGCGCGTTAAGGAACACAAGGAAGCTTCGGAACGCACCCTAGAGCAGGTGCACCAGACTATTAGCGAAAGACTGCTTATGTCCGCCGCGCAGGCCAAGGCGCGTGCCGCGGGGGTAGCGATTCAAAAACGCCTGAGCCAGGGCGAGGATCCGCTAGTCATTGCCAAAGAGTACAAGACTGCATGGGTGAAGCCCGGTTTGATCGGACGTGAAGATGCCGGCGTTAAAAACCCTGCCATAGTGAAGGCCGCCTTTGCCTTGCCCAAGCCGGCTAAAAATGCCAACAAAAGTCTTCCTGAGGCTGGCGGTGAGCCTTTGCCTTCCGGGGATTTTGCCGTCATCGCACTCTACTCCGTGAAAGAGGGCAGCCCCGCCGCTATGGAGGCTTCGGCGCGGCTTGCGCTGCGCCGCGAGTTGCAACGCGCCAAGGCGGAAAGCGAATATCAAAATTTTGTCAACGAGCTTAAAGCGGAGACGAAAATAGTTATACAGCAAGACAATCTGTAGGCGCGAGATAGTGTCTGGAGCATGGTCACGACGGATAGTTACAGTGGAAACACGGAAGCCGGTATAAATATTGCTACATCTTTAGGGAAGATTAAAAACAAAGGGGTGCGGAGATAGTATGTCGAACAGTGAATGTAAATTGGTTATCGAGAGTGTCAGTACGGACGGGCGGAAATTCAGGCCCAGCGACTGGATAGAGCGCATCTCAACATCGCTGGCGGTGTTTGGGCCTGACCATCGCCTGCAATATTCCAAGGAGGCTCAGCCGGGTATAATTAACGGCGAAAAATGCCTGGTCGTGGACAAGGCATTGCATGAAAAGGACCCCGCCGCGTACGACTATATCCTGAATTTTGCCAATGCAAACGGCTTGCGCGTGCATGAAGACTGCACGAAATATACATTGGCAACGGCGAAGTAGGAGTTTTTATCCGCTTAAGATGAGGACAGGGTTTTAAGCCGGATTAGCTGGCTTGGGCAGTACCCCGATTTTTGATAAACGACATTACACCATTTGCTTTTCGCGGATTTCGTCCAGGATTTTACAGTCGATGCACTGGCTGGCAGTGGGGCGCGCCTCCAGCCGGCGAATACCAATCTCGACTCCGCAGACCTCGCAGTATCCATAATCGCCTAAATCAAGATGAGTCAATGACTCATCAATCTTTTTGATGAGCTTGCGTTCGCGGTCACGGGCACGCAATTCCATGGTGATCTCGGATTCCTGGCTGGCCCGGTCATTCGGATCAGGGTAATTGATAGCCTCATCCTGCATGGTATGGACGGTACGGTCCACTTCTTCCATCAGTTCCCGTTTCCACGCCAGCAGGATATTGCGAAAATGCTCGACCTGTTTATCATTCATGTAATCTTCACCCTTCTTTTCCTTGTAGGGAGTGAAGTCTAATGCGCCTGGTTTTGAGGCATTAATTTTCGTTACCGACATCTCCGTCTCCTGCTTTGATGCAACAAAAATGAACTCTTATTTATACAATAAACCAACGTTTAAAGCAATAAATATCAACCCCGCAGGGCCTTGCCGCAGGGTTCGAAATAGTGCGGACCGCTTGTTTTTGTTAACAAAAATTATTACCGGGGCTATATACCGGCGCTGCCTATAGGGTAGAAGTCGGGTATCATTCCGCAATTGGTAAATTGCGCCTCTTATACTTGGGTTTTTAAAAATAAATGACAAATGAATTAGCCGCATTGATTTTCGATGTTGATGGTACCTTGGCCGATACAGAGCGCGACGGTCATCGCATTGCTTTTAATCAGGCCTTTGCGGCGGCCGGTCTGGATTGGGACTGGACGATCCCCTTGTACGGGGAACTGCTGAGTGTGACGGGTGGAAAGGAGCGTATCAGGCACTACCTCGATCATTACCAGGCGGGCTTTCGGCAAACCGCCGATCATGAGGCCTTCATCAGGCACTTGCATCAAGAGAAGAATCACTATTACACAAAGCTGCTGGCCCAAGGCGGAATCCCCTTGCGCACGGGTGTCAGACGATTGCTGGAGGAGGCGCGTAGCGCAGGGGTGCGTTTGGCAATTGCCACCACCACTTC
>JBDSTW010000099.1:0-3123 GCA_039928055.1 Gammaproteobacteria bacterium
GCCCTGACGCCGTAGCCCCCCCGGCGCATCAGGTTAATGATGGCCTCTGCATCGTTCGAAGAGTCATCTACTATGATTAATCGAAGGAGACTTTCCTTCATGTCGCGCCCCATACGTGAAGAGTGAATTTTAAGTTGTAGCGGATTCTAACCGACCTAGGCGCTCAGCAAAACTATAGTCTTTAATGGCACACGATCGGTTGCCATCAGGTTGAAGCAGAGAATATAGCCTGCTTGGAGCGCGCCCCTTGTTCTTCGCGCACCAGGCGTGGGACAAGGTAGCCGGGCAGCACTGTGCGCAATTGGTCCATGATCTGGCAGGCACGCGCTTCACTGACCTCGAAGTGGCCTGTTCCCTTGACCCTGTCCAGCAAATGCAGATAATAAGGCGTGACCCCCGCATCAAATAATACCTCACTCAAGCTTGCCAGCACGGCGGCGGAATCGTTGACGCCGCGTAGCAAAACCGATTGATTGAACAGGGTTACTCCATGCGCTGCCAGCGCCGCTAGCGCAACGCGCACGCTTTCATCAATCTCATTGGCATGGTTGGCATGCAGTACCATAACAGGTTTTAGACGGGTACCGGTTAACCAGTTGAGCAGGTCAGCATCCACGCGCTCGGGCAAGACTATGGGCAGCCGCGTATGAATACGCAGATATTTTAGGTGAGGAATTTTTTCCAGGCGGCTTGCCAGTGCACTCAGGCGCTGATCGGTCAGGCTCAGCGGATCGCCGCCGCTCAAGATGACCTCGCGAATGCCGGTATCGGCACGAATATATTCGATGGCCGCATCCCATTGCTGCGTTCCCGGGTTGGCGGCGGCGTAGGGAAAGTGGCGGCGGAAACAAAAGCGGCAGTGGATGGCGCAGGCCCCGGTGGTGACGAGCAATACGCGGCCGTGATACTTGTGCAACACGCCGGGGACGGGCATGGCGGCAAGATCGCCCACTGCATCGAAGCTGAATCCGGGTGCGTTAAGCTGTTCCTCGCCGATGGGCAGCACCTGGCGTAATAAGGGATCGTGCGGGTCTCGTTTTTGCATGCGTGCTACATAGCCGCGCGGCACGCGCAGCGAGAAATCCTGCGCCGAGGCCAGTGCCGCCGGTAACAAATCGGGTGCTAAATCCAGCAGGGCCAGTAATTCGGCGGGATTGTTGATCGCCTGGGTTAATTCGCCTTGCCAGGCGGCGCTCTGCCAAGATGCGGATGTTCGGGGTATCATACGAAAATTTTTGATTCCATAGCGGGATTATAGTCCCAGAATGAGGGTGAAATGGCTACATTTAGTACCAATGAATTCAAAGGCGGACTCAAAGTGATGATGGACGGCTACCCCTGCACCATCGTCGAAAACGAATTCGTCAAGCCCGGCAAGGGTCAGGCCTTCAACCGCGTAAAGATTCGTAATCTCAAGACGGGACGTGTCATCGAACGCACCTTTAAGTCCGGGGATACCCTGGAAGGCGCGGATATTATCGATACCGAGATGCAATACCTCTATTGCGACGGCGAGTTTTGGCATTTCATGGCGCCCGATACCTTCGAGCAGCATGCCGCGGAAAGCGCTGCCGTCGGTGAATCAAAAAAATGGCTCAAGGAACAGGATAAGTGCACGGTGACATTGTGGAATGGAACGCCCTTAGCGGTCAGCCCGCCGAATTTCGTGGTGCTCAAGGTAACCGAGACCGATCCGGGGCTGCGCGGCGACACCTCGGGCGGTGGCGGCAAACCCGCGACGCTGGAGACCGGCGCCGTAGTGCGTGTGCCCTTGTTTGTCGAGGTCGGTGATCTGCTCAGGGTGGACACGCGCACCGGGGAGTATGTGGCGCGCGCCAAGGAGTGATTAGGCAGTCATTTAATGGATTCATTTGAAAGTTAAAATCGACTGGCGGCCCACGGCGACGCAAGAAAACCTGCAAGCCCGCGCCATGATATTGGCCGCATTGCGCCATTTTTTTGCCGCGCGCGGTGTGCTCGAGGTCGAAACGCCGGTTCTGTCGGCCGCCGCGGCGACGGCCCCTCATCTGCAAAGCCTGGTAACCCATTACAGCGGCCCGACTGCGCCGCACGGACGCGAACTCTTTTTGCAGACTTCGCCGGAATTTGCCATGAAGCGTTTGCTGGCCGCCGGCAGCGGGCCGATTTACCAGATATGCAAGGCCTTTCGCAATGGCGAGGCGGGGCGTTTGCATAATCCCGAATTTACCCTGCTGGAATGGTATCGTCCGGGTTTTGATCAGCATGTGCTCATGGACGAGGTCGAGGCCTTGGTGGCTAACCTGCTGGTTGATGTCCTCGCGGCGCCCGCCGAGCGCATCACTTACGCGGAGGCCTTTCGGCGCTACGCCGCGGTGGATGTACACAAGGCTTCGATGGCGGCGTTGCAAGACTGCGCGCGCGCGGGC
This sequence comes from Gammaproteobacteria bacterium, assembly GCA_039928055.1. Classification (GTDB taxonomy): domain Bacteria; phylum Pseudomonadota; class Gammaproteobacteria; order SURF-13; family SURF-13; genus JBDSTW01. The sequence continues at coordinate 2,409 of JBDSTW010000099.1, forward strand.
GGCATCGCTGCGGTACCGGGGCTGGATGACCATGACCGCACGGCCTGGTTGGAACTGCTGCTGACACACTTGGTAGAACCGCAATTGGGTCACGGACGGCTTTGTTTTATCCATGACTATCCGGCTGCGCAGGCGGCTCTGGCGCGCATACGGCACCACCCGCCGGCCCCGGCCGTGGCCGAGCGTTTCGAGCTGTATGTGAACGGCGTGGAACTGGCCAGCGGTTACCATGAATTGCTGGATAGCGGGGAGCAGCGCCGCCGCTTCGAGCAGGATAAGTCCCTGCGCCGGGCTGCGCAGCTTGCCGATGTTCCGCCGGATGAAAATTTATTGGCGGCCCTGGAAGAGGGCTTGCCGGCCTGTGCCGGGGTCGCAGTGGGGGTAGATCGCTTGGTGATGTTGGCCCTCGGTGCCACGGACATTCGTGAGGTATTGGCGTTTCCCATAGACCGCGCATAAGCCAACCCTGCCTTCCGCTAAGTTGTTAATAATAAAGCTTGTATACCCAAAAAACTTTCTGTAGTATGGCAAATACCACGCTATTAAGACGTGAGGTGCCTGAAGTTGCCATATCCGTTGGTTGTCGTACCCCCCGCAGTGCGAGGCTGTACCCCACCTTTGATCGTGTCTCTTCAGCAATGTTAATCCCAAGGTAACCCTAGTTTTTTACGAGAAAGAGGTATTTTTATGCAAAGTGGTACAGTTAAATGGTTCA
>JBDSTW010000100.1:0-1583 GCA_039928055.1 Gammaproteobacteria bacterium
TCTCGAAGTCCTCCTTGCAGGCGCCGCATTCCGGACAGCGCCAATTCGGCGGGATGTCCTCCCAGCGTGTTCCCGGCGCGAGGCCTTCCTGTGGCAGTCCGGCGGCTTCATCATAAATAAAGCCGCAAATAACGCACATATAGATATTCATGGCTAAGTTGTCCGCGCCGGGGCGCAATTTTGAGGGGATTTTTTACAAGTGCCGAATGAATATCTTATCATTTCTCCCTGGCGGATAAAGTACACTAGCCGGAGCGCCAGTAGTTCGCCGCTTGCGGGACGCTGCGGCGATTCCCCAAAACCCCTACGCCAAGGATGATCGATATGGACGCTTCACAACAATCAATACCCCTGGTGATGGTCTTTGCCGGGAACGATCCCACGGGCGGGGCCGGCATACAGGCCGATATCGAGACACTGGCCAGCATGGGCTGTCAGGCGGCGCCGGTCATTACCGCAATAACCATTCAAGATACCTGCGGCGTGAAAGACTATACCGCCTTGAGCGCCACGCTGGTGATCGAACAGGCCCGCGCCGTGCTCAACGACATGCCGGTGGCCGCCTTCAAAATCGGCATGCTGGGGCGTAGCGATATTGCCGAGGCCGTGCATGTTCTGCTCTCCGAATATCCGGGCATACCGGTAGTGCTCGATCCCATACTGGCCTCGGGAACGAATTACAGTTTTGCCGACGATAAACTCAAGACCATCATCACTACGCTGCTGCTGCCGCAAACCACGGTGGTGACCCCTAATAGCCTTGAGGCGCGCGCCCTGGCCTCCACGGCCGATACCCTGGATGCCTGCGCCCAGCAATTGCTCGAATACGGTGTTGAATTCGTGCTGATCACGGGCACGCACGAAGACACCCCCGAGGTCATTAACACGCTCTACGGTAACCGGCGCCAACTGGAGTCGTTTGCCTGGGAGCGTCTGACGGGCAGTTATCACGGCTCGGGCTGCACGCTGTCCTCCGCGATTGCCGGCATGCTCGCGCACGGCCTGGAGCCCTTCACCGCCATCCATGAGGCCCAACAGTATACCTGGGAGGCGCTTAAGCACGGTTATTGTCCGGGCAAGGGGCAGTCGCTGCCCAACCGGCTATTCTGGGCGCGTGAAGAAGATGCCGTGTAGGCCGGTCGCCGCCTTTGTGAAAACCAATACGCCGCTACGCGGCCTGTATGCCGTTACGGACAGCTCGCTCACCCCCCCTGGACAAATCGTAGAATATCTCCGGCACGCCCTGCGCGGTGGCGCTGCGCTGGTTCAATACCGCGACAAGGGTACGGACGCGGCGCGGCGCGAGCAGGAGGTGCGGGCGCTGCTTGATCTGTGTCGCGCGCAGCAGGTTCCGCTTATCATCAATGACGATGTGGCGCTCGCGCAGCGCACGGGCGCCGACGGCGTGCATCTGGGCAAGGAAGACAGCTCGCCGGCTTACGCTAGAGAACAACTGGGCGCGCAGGCTATCATAGGAGTTTCGTGCTACGGCTCGCTGGAGCTTGCCTTGCAGGCGCAGGCCGCCGGTGCGGACTACGTTGCCTTTGGATCGTTTTACCCGTCGCACACCAAACCGCATGCCG
>JBDSTW010000101.1:0-3999 GCA_039928055.1 Gammaproteobacteria bacterium
CCCGGCCCCTCCGTATTATTGTAGAGCTTGTCCGAGATGACGGGTTCCTCGGAGATCAATATCGTCACGCTCGCACCCAGCGGATCGTAATCCTGGTGCGCGATGTTGAGGATATTCGCGCCGATGATGCGCGAGACCTCGGTGAGGATATGGGTCAAGCGCTCGGCGTTGTAGGCCTCGTCGATATATGCGATGTACTCACCGCGCTGCTTTGCGGTCATGGCATAGCAAATATCGTAGATATTGAAACTCAGCGTCTTGGTCAGGTTGTTAAAGCCTTCCAGCTTGAGTTTCTTCAATGGCTTTAGCATGCGACGACCCCCCTAAAACGATAAGTCTGCCCATTGGCTTTCGGCCGATGGGGTTGCGAGTACATCAGACCGGCAAATCCGAAATTTTATCCGGGGGCGTAATTATCCACTATTTTGCCGCTAAAAGTGGATGAAATATGAGCTGTACCGTATTCCCGTCGGGATCCTCGCAGTAGAAGCTGCGCGCCTTATCACGGTGGGTTTGCGGAGCGGTTTTGATGGATACGCCGGCGCCGCGCAGGAACTCGTGCCAGACATCGACCTCATCCAATTCGTCGATGATGAAGCCGATATGGTCCAAGCGCTGATGAGTGCCGGGATTAAAGTCTGCCGGTGCGCGATGCAGGGCGAGATTGTCATTGCCCGAGGTAAGGTAGAGATTATCGGCGTCCGGCCGCCAATCAATGCGCATGCCCAAAAGTTCCACGTAGAAATGCTCGCAGGCCTCGAGATTGCGCACGGTGAGGGCGACATGGCGCAGGCCGGCCATAGGTTTAGGTCTGCTCATGCTTGTCCTGGAAAATTGCAACCTGACGCAAAGAGGACCAAAAACCATAGCTGAAGCTATAAATAATTAAAATAGGATTAATGATGGGCCTCACTGCATTTATCTTTGCGATCGTTGTGCCTACATCTTGCGTTGGGGGTTTAGCTCGCTTCGACGATTTCATAATCATGTGTAATCTCGGCCATCTTGCCGAGCATGATCGAGGCAGAGCAATATTTTTTCGCCGATAAGTCCACTGCGCGACTTACCTGGGTTTCTTTCATATCCCTGCCGGTGACGATAAAGTGCACATGGATCTTGGTAAATACTTTAGGTACATTCGCGGCGCGTTCGGCCTGCAACTCGACCACACAGTCACGGATGTCCTGTCGCGCCTTTTTCAGAATATCCACTACATCGAAGGCCGTGCAGCCGCCCATGCCGATCAGCAGCATTTCCATGGGCCGCATCCCCAGATTACGCCCGCCGCTCTCGGTCGGGCCGTCCATCACGAGCGCATGCCCACTGCCGCTTTCACCGACAAACGTAGCGTCCTGCACCCATTTAATACGTGCTTTCATTGGCTTGGCCCAAGGCTTTAAAGTCGGCAAAGGCTATCACACAACGGCGCCTACTAAAACCGTTCCATAGCCTGGTCAGGCTGTGGCATACTGAGCGCGTATTTATAATTCCCTCTAACTATAAAAATTGCATGACGTCTTCGATTAAACCAGCCTCTCTTACCCGCCTCTTGAGCTATTGCGAGCGTAAACGCTACGCGCCCAAGAGTGCGATCATCAAGCCCGGCGCGCCCGCCAACCTGCTTTATTATCTTGTTGAAGGCACGGTATCGGTGAGTATCGAGAATGCTGAAGGACGCGAGATCGTGCTTGCCCACCTGACGAGCGGCGACTTTATCGGCGAGGCAGGCTTATTTCTCGAGCAAAATACGCGCGGCGTCTGGGTGCGTGCGCGCTACAACTGCGAACTGGCCGAGATCAGCTACCAACGCCTGCGGCAACTGGCGCTGGCCGAACTGTCCGCGGAATACGCGGATATTTTATTCGTATTAGGCACGCAAATGGCGCTACGCCTACGCACCGCCGGCCGTAAGGTCAGTGGCTTGGCATTCCTGGATGTCAGCGGGCGCGTGCTGAATGCGCTACAAGACCTGAGCACGACCTCGGGTGCCATCGCCCGCGAAAACGGCAGGCAGGTCAGCATTACGCACCACGAGCTGGGCTGCATAGCAGGTTGTTCGCGCGAGATGGTTGGCCGCGTGCTGAAAGAACTGCAAGAGCAGAACCTGATTCAGGTCAAGGGCAAGGCCATCGTGGTGCTGGAGCATACCCCCGAATATAGTGCGCCCGCTTCAGATCCGGTTTTTAGTCTGGTCTAACCCGCCCCCCCAAATAATTTTGCCAGTTCCGCGCCCGGATCGTCGGCGCGCATAAACACCTCGCCAACCAGGAAGGCGTGTACGCCACTTGCCTGCATTTGCGCCACGTCCGCCGTGCTATAAATGCCGCTCTCCGTGACGACAATGCGATTATCCGGTATGTCGTTTAGCAGGTCGAGCGTGGTCTCGAGGCGCGTTTCAAAGCTGCGCAAATTACGGTTATTAATCCCTAATAGCGGCGTGTTTAATGTGAGTGCGCGCTCAAGCTCTGCGGCGTCATGCACCTCCACCAGCACGTCCATGCCGAGCTGCATGGCAAGTGCGGAAAGCTCCTGCATATGCGCATCGCCCAGCGCGGCCACGATGAGTAAAATGCAATCCGCCCCCAGTACGCGTGCCTCGTAGACCTGATAGTCATCAATAATAAAATCCTTGCGCAATACCGGCAGCGTGCAGGCCGCGCGCGCTTGTTGCAGATAACTATCGTCGCCCTGGAAAAAATCCCTGTCGGTCAATACCGATAGGCAGCATGCGCCATGCCGTTCGTACGAGGCGGCGATCGCGCTTGGATGAAAGTCTGCGCGTAAAACACCTTTGCTGGGTGACGCCTTTTTGATCTCGGCGATCACTGCGGGTAGCCCCGCAAGCACACGCGCCTCGATAGCAGCGACGAAATCGCGCGGCGGCGGCGCCGAGTCGATGCGCTTGCTGAGTTCGCGCAGGGAAAGATGGGCGCTACGCGCGCGAACCTCTTCAACCTTGCGCGCAAGAATGGTTTTCAGGATGTCGGGTTGGTTCATAACTGGCAAACACCTAACGCAAAGACGCAAAGACGCAAAGAATTTATTAAAAGGGCTAAACTCTTGCCATATTTTGATTCATGGAGTGTCATGGTTTTTTCGCGCTGGGTTTTTAAGAGGGGTTTTTAATGCGCGAAACTTTTAGTGTGTTTTACCAGGGACGCGAGTTTTTCCCGTGCCGCACCGCTGGCAATAACCTCAAGCGCCTTGGCGATGCCCAGCGCCAGGGTCGACGTAAGCCCGGCGGCATAAATGGCCGCGCCGGCATTGAGTGCAACAATGTCGCGTGCCGGGCCGGCTTGATTATCAAGCGCGCCGCGCAACATGGTCAGGCTCTGCTGAGCCCCGTCGACGCGAAGTTCGGTAATATCGCTACGTTTCATTCCGAACTCTTCAGGCGTCACCGTGTAACGTACAATGTTACCGTCCTTCAGTTCGGCAATGCCGGTCGGCGCGCTGATGCTGATCTCATCCATGCCGTCTTCGGCATGCACTACCAGCACATGGCGACTTCCAAGGCGCGCCAGAACTTCGGCAAGCGGCGCCAGCCACGCGGCACTGAACACACCCAGGACCTGGTGCGGCGCGCCCGCCGGGTTAGTGAGCGGCCCCAGCAAATTAAACAGCGTGCGCACGCCCATCTCGCGGCGTGGTCCGATGGCGTGCTTCATCGCACCGTGATGATTGGGGGCAAACAAAAATCCGATACCAATGGTTTCCACGCATTCCGCAACCTGCGCAGGCGTTAAATTCAAATTTATACCCGCCGCTTCCAGTACATCGGCGCTGCCCGATTTGCTGGAGACGGAACGGTTGCCGTGCTTCGCAACCTGCGCACCGGCAGCGGCGGCGACAAAGGCTGCGGCGGTGGAGATATTGAAACTCTGCGCCCCATCACCACCGGTGCCGCAGGTATCGACAAGATGCGCACCACGCACCTCGACTCTGGTAGCAAGCTCGCGCATGACCTGTGTAGCTGCGGTGATCTCATCGACCGTTTCA
>JBDSTW010000102.1:0-4056 GCA_039928055.1 Gammaproteobacteria bacterium
CCAGCCGCGCGGCGGGGTTTTTGACCAGCAACTTCGATGGTGTTTTATCTGAAGCCCATTATCAAGGCGACTTTACCAATCGAACTTGCACACTTATAACAATAGGCGTGGCCAATGAAGTCAAAAATGCCTATGAACACCGAGAGTATGGCGTAGCGCTGCGTGCAGTGATGAAAGCGGCTGACCATGTTAACCAGCATTTTGACAAATACAAGCCTTGGGAACTGGCCAAAGACCCGTCGCAGAAGCAAAAATTACATGATGTATGCAGCGACTGCATCATCGCATTCTACATGTTGACTATATATCTGACTCCGATACTGCCTGAACTATCGAAAAAGGTTGCGAGTTTTTTTAATATCTCTGATAAATTGAAATGGGATGATCTGAAATATTCACCCATAAAAATCAATCAATACCAGCACCTCATGATCCGCGTCGACCCCAAGCAAATTGAAGCCGTGCTCGAAGCAAGCAAGGAAACGGCTATCAAAGAACCTACTGCCCCGAGTAAAACGGCCTCAGCGAGCACTGCTGCTACCATCAACATCGACGACTTCGCCAAGATCGACCTGCGTATTGCGCGCATCGTGAAGGCCGAGGATGTTGAAGGCGCGGAAAAATTATTGAAGCTCACACTGGATATAGGCGAAGAAAATCCACGCACCGTGTTCGCGGGCATCAAGTCCGCCTACAAACCCGCCGACCTCGAAGGCAAGCTCACGGTGATGGTGGCTAATCTCACGCCGCGCAAGATGAAGTTCGGTTTGTCAGAAGGCATGGTGCTGGCCGCCGGCCCGGGCGGGCAAGATTTATGGATACTAGAGCCGCACGCCGGGGCGCAACCGGGCATGCGCGTGAAATGAATATAGCTTGTCGTTTTACTTGCAAGCTTTAGCTTCCGCAACTACAACTTTAAGGATTCGAGAACAGGAAACGGCTATGAACGATTTTTTTCACAAATTCGCCAAGAAGACCTCCGAAATATTCGGCTCGCCCGCGGCGTTTATTATTGCGGTACTGATTATTGTTGTTTGGGGCCTCACCGGGCCTGTATTCGGCTTCTCCGATACCTGGCAATTGATCATCAATACCGGTACCACGATCGTGACCTTCCTGGTGGTGTTCCTGATCCAGAACACGCAAAATCGCGACGCCAAGGCGATACATCTCAAGCTTGACGAATTGATCCGCGGTGTCGAGGGTGCGCGCACCGAGTTGGTCGATCTCGAGGACCTCTCCGATGAAGAACTGGCACGCCTGCAGAAGGAATTTGAACAAATGCGTGAGGACAGTAGTGCATTACCCGACAAGGCGAAGGCAATCGAGCAGAAGCTCGAAAAGCGGCGTGCCCAAAAAGATGAAAAGAGCTAGCGCTACGGTACGAGTTCACCCTGCCATCGCGCCTTAAGGTTCCGCCTTAATCGTTGTGCGAAACCCTGTACCGCTTCATAATATTAAGGCCTCTTAATCGCCTTCGGGCCTCAGCAGTTAAGGTACATGTCGTGGCCGAATACGCACTTATCCTCGTCAGCACCGTGCTCGTGAACAACTTCGTGCTGGTCAAATTCCTTGGCCTGTGCCCGTTCATGGGCGTGTCGCGCAAGCTCGAAACCTCCACGGGCATGGCCCTGGCGACCACCTTCGTGCTGACCCTGTCTTCGGTGTGCAGCTATCTCGCCAACCAATATTTGTTGCTGCCCCTGGGGCTGGAATATCTGCGCACCATTACCTTTATCCTCGTCATTGCCGTGGTCGTGCAGTTCACCGAAATGGTCGTGCACAAGACCAGCCCACTGCTCTACCAGATGCTCGGGATTTTTCTACCCTTGATCACGACCAATTGCGCGGTGCTCGGTGTGGCTCTGTTAAATGTGCAGGAACAGCACGGATTTTTACAATCCGCCGTCTATGGCTTTGGTGCGGCAGTCGGATTCTCCATGGTGCTGATCCTGTTTGCCGCGCTGCGTGAACGCATCATCGTGGCGGACGTGCCGGTCGCTTTCCGCGGCCCGGCTATCGCGCTCGTCACGGCCGGGCTCATGTCGCTGGCCTTCATGGGCTTTTCCGGATTGATTAAAAGCTGACGACATGCTGGACGCGATCCTTTCCCTGACTATCCTCGCTGCCGTATGCGGACTCTTGCTCGGTTATGTGGCCGTGCGCTTCAAGGTCGAGGGCGACCCGCTGGTGGACAAGGTGGATGCCATCTTGCCGCAGACGCAATGCGGCCAGTGCAGTTTCCCCGGCTGCCGCCCGTATGCCACGGCTATCGCCAGCGGCGAAGCGGATATTAATCAGTGTCCGCCCGGCGGCGAGGCCACCATCGCCGCGCTCGCCGAACTGTTGGGGCGCGACCCCAAACCGCTCAATGCCGAGCACGGCGTAGTAAAACACAAGCTCGTCGCCATCATCGACGAGGCGCGCTGCATCGGCTGCACCCTGTGCATCCAGGCCTGCCCGGTCGATGCCATCCTCGGCACTACGAAGCAGATGCACACAGTAATTAGAAATGAGTGTACCGGCTGCGAACTGTGCGTCGCGCCGTGCCCGGTCGATTGCATCGATATGGTCCCGATCGAAGAAGCGATCGGCACCTGGAAATGGCCCTATCCTGATAACGAGTTACAAGTGGCACGTTACAAGTGACAAGTTTTAGAACCATATTAATGTCTTTTCTTGTTACTCGTAATTTGAAACTAATAACATGAGTAAACTGTGGCGCTTTCCGGGTGGCTTGCAGTTAGCGGGGCATAAAAGCGCATCGGCCCTGCTGCCGGTGCTGCCCGCGCTGCTGCCCGCGCGGCTGATCTTGCCCTTGCAACAGCACATCGGGGCACCGGCCAAGCCGCTGGTGCGTATCGGTGACGCCGTGCTGAAAGGACAAATGATCGCCCGGGCCGAGGGTTATGTCAGCGCGCCGCTGCACGCCTCGAGTTCCGGCACCGTGGTGGACATCGGCCCGCACCCCGTGCCGCACCGCTCCGGCCTGAGCGCGCCTTGTATCGTCATCGAAACGGACGGGCGTGATGAGTGGGTGGAACATCACGCGGTGGAAAATTACACGCGGCTTGACCCCAGCGCCCTGCGCAATATCATCCGCGAAGCGGGCATCGTCGGGCTCGGCGGGGCCGGCTTTCCCACCTTCATCAAACTCAATCCCGGCCCTGCTGCGATTATCGACACGCTGATCCTCAACGGTGTCGAATGCGAGCCTTATATCAGTTGCGACGACCTGCTGATGCGCGAGCGTCCCGAGGAGATCATCGCCGGGCTTTGCATCATGCGTCATGCGCTACACGCGCGCGAGTGTGTCATCGCCGTCGAGGACAATAAACCCGAGGCCGCCGGCGCGCTGGCTCGCGTGCTGCACAATTTGGAACTCAAAAACGTGCGTTTGGAAATCGTGCCCACGCGTTATCCGGCGGGCGGCGAAAAACAATTGGTGCAGGTGCTGACCGGCAAGGAGGTGCCCAGCAATGGCCTGCCCCTGCACATCGGCATCGTGTGCCAGAATGTGGCCACGGCGGTGGCCGTGTATCGCGCCATTACGCACGGAGAACCGCTGATTTCGCGCTATGTTACCGTCACCGGCCACGGCATCAAACAAGCCCGCAATCTGGCTGTGCGGCTGGGCACGCCGATGCGCGAACTTGTCGAACAATGCGGCGGCGATCCGGCCGGCGGTGATCTATTTTTGATGGGCGGGCCGATGATGGGCTTTGCGGTTCATGATCTTGCCGCGCCGGTTATCAAGACGACCAATTGCATCCTGGCGCAGCCCGACCTCACGCTCACCAAGCCGCTCGCCCTGCCCTGCATACGCTGCGGCGCGTGCGCCGATGTCTGCCCGGTGAAGCTGCTGCCGCAGCAACTTTACTGGCATGCCCGCGCCAGGGAATTCGACAAGACCCAGGCCTACAATCTGTTCGACTGCATCGAGTGCGGCTGCTGCACCGATGTCTGTCCGAGTAATATCCCGCTGGTCGACTATTATCGCTTCGCCAAGACCGAGATTGCGGCACAGGAACGTGAAAAACAAAAGGCCGATGTCGC
>JBDSTW010000103.1:0-2100 GCA_039928055.1 Gammaproteobacteria bacterium
AGACGTTTTATCGCAAGCAGCGTGAGGACATCGCCAAGCAGAACAGTGCGTTGATCTATGCCCTGCGCAGCACTAATCCCGAGCCTGGCTTAGGCGAATTAGCGCTGAACGCCACACCATTACAGAAGGCGCGCACTCAGATCGAACAAAGTTTCGACCCACAATTTGGTGGCTTCAGCAAAGCACCGAAATTTCCGCACCCCACCAATATCGAATTGCTAATGCGTCAGTGGGCGCACTCGGTCACGACAAACGGAATCGATAAAGCCGACGGACGCGCACTCGGCATTGCGCGCTTCACCTTGCAGATGATGGCGCTCGGCGGCCTTTACGACCAGCTCGGCGGCGGCTTCTGCCGTTACTCGGTGGATGAGCGCTGGATGATCCCGCACTTTGAGAAAATGTTGTACGACAACGGCCCGCTGCTCACATTGTATGCCCAGGCCTGGGCCGCCACACGCGAGCCCTTGTTCCGCCGCATCGCTATCGAGACGGCACATTGGGTAATGGCCGAGATGCAGTCTCCCGCGGGCGGTTATTACTCCACGCTCGATGCCGATTCCGAGGGACACGAGGGCAAGTTCTACGCCTGGACTCAAGACGAAGTGCGCGCCCTGCTCAGCGCGCAGGAATATCGGATAGTCGCGCGGCGCTTCGGGCTGGACCGCCCAGCCAACTTTGAAGGAAAGTGGCATCTGCACGTGTTTGAAAACACCGGCACGATTGCGCAGGAATTCGGCCTGCCTGAAGAGGAGGTTATGGAAAGCCTGGGCCAGGCACGCCAGAAATTATTTGAAGCGCGCGAGACGCGCGTGCACCCGGGACGCGATGAAAAAATTCTCACCTCCTGGAACGGCCTGATGATAAAAGGCATGGCGGTTGCCGGGCGCCTGCTCAACGACGAGAGCTTCATCGACTCCGCTGCGCGCGCGCTCGATTTCATCAAGGCGACACTGTGGAAAGACGGCCGCCTGCTGGCGACTTATAAAGACGGTAAGGCGCATCTGCAAGCTTATCTCGACGATTACGTATTTCTCATCGATGCCGTCCTGGAATTCAGCCAGGCGCGTTGGCGCGACGGTGACCTGGCCTTTGCCATCGACTTGGCGGAGGTGGTGCTCAAACACTTCCAGGATCCCGAACAGGGCGGCTTTTTCTTCACGGCCGACGATCACGAAAGATTGATCTACCGGCCCAAGCCCGTTATCGACGATGCCACACCCGCGGGGAATGGCATAGCCGCAACGGTGCTGGGGCGGCTGGGCTATCTATTGGGCGAGCCGCGCTATCTGGACGCCGCCGAGCGCACCTTGAAAATGGCTTGGCCCGATATTCAGCGCCTGCCTTATGCGCACATCTCCTTGCTGATTGCAGCGGAGGAGATTCTGTACCCGCCGCAGAGCATTATCCTGCGCGGCGAGCCGCAGGCGCTGCACGCTTGGCAACGGCGCTGCAACGAAGCCTATGCGCCGCGGCGTTTAGCGTTTGCGATTCCTGGCGATGCTGAAAATTTGCCGGATGCTTTGGCCGCGCGTGTTGCCGCCGACGAGGTAGTCGCGTATGTATGCAGCGGGCATACTTGTTCAGCGCCCGTTATGGAATTCAGTGAACTGGATGCTGCGCTTAAACAAACCGAGGCCGGTGAATTCGATTAACAACGCTCAGCAACAGGTACTTTCATGCGCTCAGCAACAGCTCATACCCGAAGCTGTCATTAAAACGCTCAGCGAATTCGTCTTTAGTAAAACAGTGATTCTGTGTGCCGTGCTGTTCTATCTTGAGCGCACCCAGCAGGGCCGCGACGCGGCCGGTGGTTTCCCAATCCAGGCCGCTCATCAAGCCATACAACAGCCCCGCGCGGTAGGCGTCGCCGCAACCGGTAGGGTCTTTCACGACGGCAGGCTTCGCAATGGGGATATCAATCTGCCCGTTGGCCGTATAAATGCTGGAACCTTTGCCGCCCTTGGTTACGATCAATGCATCCACCAGGCGCGATAATTCCGGCGCGCCCTTATCGGTGCGTTGCTGCAATAGCTGGAATTCATAATCATTGAATACCGCCCAGGTGGCCTGCTGCATGAACCGGATCAACTCCGCGCC
>JBDSTW010000104.1:0-3251 GCA_039928055.1 Gammaproteobacteria bacterium
CTTATGCGCACCTTGTTTATTAAGCACCATGATGTCAACGGCCACCATCGCCACGACAAACACGAAAAAGCCCAGCCACATCCACCACGCGCCCAAAGTTTGTATTTCCACGCTCACCGCCCTTATGTTATTCCACGAAATTGACCGTTACCCGTTTTGGGATAGAACGGCTCAATCAGCGATTGTACAATCATTCAGGACCTAATCAGGGCTTCCTTAAATTATAGGCGCCGTTAGGGCTTTGGCTGGAACGAACTGACGCGTTCGCTGTCTCCTTTAAAAGCAGCGCCTGAAAACGCTGCCGATCCACTGATTATCAGCTTAACCAATGCCTATACACCGCGCTTAGTAATACAGAATCCGCGGCCGCACCCGCCGCTGAATTCCGCCTCCCTGACCACAAAAGGAGAACATGATGGATAAATACACAGCAGATCACGCCAGTCCTAAAGACCAGAAAGCCTATGATGCCAGCATGCGCCAGCAACTCGAAGAGTGCATCCGCCTCTGCCTGAACTGCGCCCGCGCCTGTACCGAGACCCTGGCCTATTGCCATGGGATGGGTGGAGATCATGTGCAGCCGGAACATTTACGGCTACTGCTCGACTGCGAAGAGATCTGCCAGCTCAGCGCGCACTATATGTTACGCGGTTCTGAATTTCATGCGCAGGCCTGTGGAGTGTGCGCTCAAGTATGCGAACGTTGCGCCGAAGATTGCGAACAGTTTCTTGATGACGCAACTATGGAATCGTGCGCAGAGCTTTGCAGCAGTTGTGCCGAATCCTGCATGCAAATGGCGCGCATGGCCTGAGTATTCCCTCGCCAGCCTGGCTTTTTACCGTTGCATTGCGTTGAGCGTAATGCGATGGTATGCCTGACTGCGCGGACGTGATCCTTATCTATAATCCCTTTGAACGGGAGGCCTATGGCCGGCGTTCAAATACGGTATCCGCATCAACGCTGATGTTTGCACGGCCGGCATGATTGAAAATCAGGCGTAAATATAAGGATTAAAGAATGAAAATTTTCGCTGCTATCGCAATTTTTATTGCCCTCATGATGGGAACCGCGCTCCTGGTCATTTATTCCGGCCTATACAATGTAGCTGCCACGCAACCTGATAATCCCCTCGTCCGTTGGGCTCTGAGCACGACCAGCGATCACTCCATCAGCTACCACGCCAAGCAGATCAAGGCACCTTTGCTTACCGATGCCGCCTTGATCAAGGAAGGCTTATATCATTACCGTGAGATGTGTGTGCCCTGCCACGGCCGGCCCGGCCTCTATCCTACGGAACTCAACAAGGGGCTCAATCCGCGCGCGCCAAAATTGGCTGAATCCGCCAAGGAATTTAATGCATCCGAGCTGTTCTGGGTGATAAAGAACGGGATCAAGATGACCGGCATGCCCGCCTGGGGAACCTCGCACAGCGATGACAAAATCTGGGCGATTGTAGCGTTCGTAAAACGCCTGCCCGCCCTCACGCCGCAAGAGTATGTCGCGCTGGACCAAGCAGTGCAAAAAGAGGCGCAGGAACGCAACCATGTCCACCAACATTAAACGCGCGCAGTGCGTACGTTATTTAGCCGAAAAGAGACCCCTATTCCATGCTCGCTAAGAAACGGCAGACCGCTTTGCTCATCCTTCTGGCAATTTTATTTGTTCTGACGATGATTTCCATGATCGGCCTTTACGTCATGACGCAAACTACGGTGATGGATAACCTGTTTGCACGCATATTCAATAGCGGTTCTTGAAAAGTTTTATCTTAGGGAGTGCGCGCCCATGAGAGCGCCGGAAAAGGGATAGCAAAACATCGAACAGGTCCGCAAACGGACCTGTTCGATTAGCTGCTCAGTAATTGCTGCCTAATAGCTTCCTGAAGCTGTTGATCTTGCGGCTGTTATTAATGTAGCTGCTGGTGTAGAGGTTTTCGTAATTCGCCTCGTTCGCGCGCCGGCTGTTGGGGAGGCGGCGGTCGCCATACTCATTGGCCACCTTTTTGCGGATATAGCCGGTATCGGCCGGAACCAGGCCGTGAATATTATTTTCCTGCTCGGCAAGCTGCTCGATCGCCTCGGCATTTCTTAATGAGCGAGGATCACGCCTGCTGCTATTACTGCCGCTATCGCCAAAGACCCGGCCTGTAGCCGTGGGGTCGTCGGCTTGGGTCGTCAGCAGGCTGTCTTTTTTCAGCGCCGCATCGCCTTGCGCATCATCGTTCGCCTGCGACATTTGATTGCTGCGTTGCACTTGAGTATGGCCCGCAACGTATACGCCATCGGGGCGATAAAAGCCCTGGATAAACTCGTTTGCCCCGGCCCCGGCGCTCACCGCCGTTAAAATCATTACCGCTACTAACTTATTCATAGCATTCTCCTTGTCAGCCCGCTTCCTTGATGTGGCGCCCCAAAGCCTTTGGGGCGGCGCTACATGCTTATCGTAGCCTTCTTCGTCGGGCATGTCACGCCTGCTGCTTGGCCTTCGGCTGGCGGCCAGGGGAGCGAGCTATTTGGGAGCGGTTCTTCATCGTATCCGGGGCGTCGGAATAGCAAGCAATTAGGGAATGGAAATAAATTTAATCCACGGTCTAGCCCCGCAGCAGGATCGCCTCGGCAGCCTCCAACCCTCTTAAACTCCCATGAAGAATCAATACGTCATCTTCGCGGAATTGCGTATGGGGCTCGGGTTCCGGGCCGCGTATGCCGCTACGGCGCACGGCGGTGACTACAACGCCGTGCTTGTCCAGCCCAAGTTGCTCCAGGGTGCGGCCGATGGCGTAGGCGCCTTCGCGCAATACGACGGAGTGCAGACGCTCGCTTTGGCTTTCGGGTTGATCCAGGGAAAAATGTTCTTCGCCGTAAAAAACCCCGCGCAAAAAACGATAGCGGCCATGGCGTACGTCGCGCACGCGTCTGACCACGCGCGTGACGGGGACGCCGAGTATCAGCAATAATTGTGACGCGAGCATGAGGCTGGCTTCGAGTGTTTCCGGTATGACCTCCGTGGCGCCGGCATTGAGCAGGCGTTCGAGATCGCTATCGTCGCGCGTGCGCACCAGTACCGGCATGTCGGGGCGCAGGCGGCGAATGTGTGCCAGCACTTTGAGCGCGGCCGGCACGGCATGGTAACTCACCACCACGGCGCGGGCATGATGCAGACCGGCCGCCTCGAGTATCTCCCGGCGCGCGGAATCGCCGTAGTTCACCCGGTCCCCGGCCTCTTGCGCCTCACGCACGCGCAAGGGATCC
>JBDSTW010000105.1:0-3047 GCA_039928055.1 Gammaproteobacteria bacterium
ATTCGCCGCGCTGATAAGCCATATCCAGGGCCGCGCCGGCATCGGGGGCCTGGAATTCGGCCTTACCTTGCGCGATTAGATTATAGGCGCGCTCGACGCGTGACCAGCGATTGTCGCGGTCCATTGCATAATAGCGCCCGATCACCGAGGCGATGCGGCCCTTGCCGAGTTCGGCAAATTTATCCTGCATGCCCTTGATCGAATCGGCGGCACTGCGCGGCGGCGTGTCGCGTCCGTCCAGAAAGGCATGCAAATACACGCGTTCGGCGCCGCGCCGCACGGCCAGCTCGACCATCGCATGAATATGTTCCTCGTGGCTGTGCACGCCGCCGGGCGAAAGCAGGCCGAGGATGTGCAGGGATTTTTTGCTCGCGACGACCTGGTCTACCGCATCGGTCAAGACCTGGTTATTGAAAAAAGAACCGGTGCGAATGGCGCGGCTGATACGCGTGAATTCCTGATACACCACGCGCCCGGCGCCCAGATTAAGATGGCCGACCTCGGAGTTGCCCATTTGATCGTCGGGCAGCCCGACATTCATCCCCGAGGTATGAATCAAGGTGTGCGGGTAAGTCTTGATAATGCTGTCCCACACCGGCTTGCGCGCGCAGTGGATCGCATTGCCGTCGGCATTGTCGCTATGGCCCCATCCATCCAATACAACGAGGACAATCGGCCTATGAGTCAGCGGCATGGATAATTCCTAAGATAAATTTATTAAAACCCGAAGGCGGGATGAACGATTTAGCGAGGGTCGCAGGCACGCATGGCGGAATAATATTTAAATGCCTTTTCCTTAAACAATGGCTTATTATATAACGATACCGTTGCATCATTAAAGGCGGCGTCTTTACCAAAGAGCGCCAACAATGGCAGTGGCGCAAGCAACAACCGCGATGGTGTGCTTCAGACCTCAGCGCGCCCTGCAAACCGTTAACCTACCCGTTTTGGGTCTACCTGCAAAGACCGATCATACATGCAACAAATCACCACTTTTATTCTGAACCATTGGGAGCTATTTCTCGCCTTGGTCGTGATCCTGGCCCTGCTCGCAAGCACCGGGCTTAGCCATAATCTGCTCGGATTCAAAGAGCTCCAGCCGCCGGAACTCACGCAAATGGTTAACCACCAAAATGCCGTGGTGCTCGACGTGCGCGAGGACAAGGAATTTGGCGAGGGTCACATTGTCAATGCCGTGCATGTGCCGCTCAGCACCCTTGAGGTGCGCCTCAAAACTCTCGAAAAATTCAAAGGGCGGCCCATCATCACCACCTGCCAAACGGGCGACCGTTCGGCACGCGCCGCCGCCTTGCTGCGCAAGCACGGCTTCGAGCCGGTGTATAAGCTTGCGGGCGGACTCATGGCCTGGCGCGGGGCAAAGCTTCCGCTCAGCACCAAATAATTCTCATGGCAAAAGTGACGCTTTATAGCAGCCGCTTCTGTACCTATTGCGCGCATGCACGCCGTTTGTTGGAGGCGAAGGGCGTAGCCTATGATGAACTGCATATTGATCAAGACCCTGACCTGCGGCTTCAAATGGAAAGTAAAAGCCAGCGCCGCAGCGTGCCACAAATATTTATCGGCGACTATCATGTCGGCGGTTTTGAGGAGATGTGGCAGCTCGACAAGAGCGGCAAACTGGACGCCCTATTGCAGGACTGATTTTTAGACTCCGGCATCCGCCTCACGGCGGATGTCATTATTCAGCAGGAAAAACTCATGGCCATTGAAGCACAGAATCTAAAATCCGACCAGAACGCCGGCGCCGAAGCCGGTCAGTTCACTATCCAGAAAGTTTATGTGAAAGATATTTCCTTCGAGACACCTAATTCGCCGCAGATTTTTTTGGAAAAGTGGGCGCCGGAGGTTAGCCTGCAACTGCGCAGCGCCGCCACGCAGCAAGGTGAGGACGTGCACGAGATCGTGCTGTCGCTGACCATTACCGCCAAGCAGGGCGAAAAGACGGGCTACCTTATTGAGGTGCACCAGGCCGGAGTTTTCACTATCAAGGGATTTAACGAGCATGATATGAAGACCATGCTCGGCAGTTATTGCCCCAATATTCTATTTCCCTATGGCCGTGAGGTCGTCTCGGACCTGGTCACCAAGGGCGGCTTCCCCCCGCTATTGCTGGCGCCGGTGAATTTCGATGCGCTGTACGCCCATATACTCGCGCAACAGGGACAACCCCCTGAAGATACCGCGCACTAAGTTCCGCTCGCAGGCGCGGCCGCAATCTTTGCGCCACGCATGGCAGACGCAGCGTAGCAATTTAATATGAAGCAAGGCTCGCCCATCGCCGTGCTCGGCGCCGGCTCCTGGGGAACGGCGCTAGCATTATTGCTTGCGCGCAACGGCCAATCGGTCGTGCTGTGGGGACGCGATGCGGCGTTCATGGCGCAGCTCGCTTCCGCGCGCACCAACGCCCGTTTTTTGCCCGGCTTACACTTTCCCGCTGCATTGCAGATCAGCAGCGATCTGCAACACGTATTCGCACCGTCCCCGGATATCTTGCTCGCCGTGCCCAGCCACGGATTCCGTGAAACCTTGCAAATAATTAAACCGCATATCAATTCGAGCGCATGCGTGGCTTGGGCCACCAAGGGATTCGATCCGGGCTCAGGCCGTCTATTGCATCGCATCGCCGCCGAATTATTGGGCGATAATCAGCCCGTTGCGGTTATCTCCGGCCCCACCTTTGCGCGCGAAGTCGCGAGCGGCGCACCCACCGCGGTAACGGTCGGCTCGCAATTTCCCGGCTGCGCCAAGGCCCTCGCGGCGCGGCTGCACAACGACAGTTTCCGGGCTTATACCAGCGACGATATTACCGGCGTGGAAGTCGGCGGCGCGGTAAAAAATGTGCTTGCCATTGCCGCCGGCATCGCCGATGGCCTGGGCCTGGGCGCCAACACGCGCGCCGCGCTCATCACGCGCGGCCTGGCCGAGATGATGCGCCTGGGTGTTGCCTTGGGCGGACAACGCGAGACGATGATGGGTCTGGCCGGATTGGGCGACCTGGTACTCACCTGCACCGACGACCAATCACG
>JBDSTW010000106.1:0-3072 GCA_039928055.1 Gammaproteobacteria bacterium
TCCAACGGCACGACATCGGCTACGGTGCCCAGCGCGACCAGATCAAGCAGTTGTCCCAGGTTGGGTTCGCTGATGCCGTTTTCTTTGAACCAGCCGCTCGCACGCAGCTTTGCGCGCAGGGCCAGCATGACGTAAAAAATCACGCCGACCCCGGCCAGATTTTTACTCGGGAACTCATCGCCGGGCTGGTTCGGGTTGACGATGGCATCGGCCGCAGGCAGGGCCGCGCCGGGCAGGTGATGATCGGTAATGAGCACCTGTATGCCCAGGCGCCGGGCGGCCAATACGCCCTCGATGCTGGAGATACCGTTATCCACGGTGATGATGAGATCAGGGTTTTGCCGCGCCGCCACCGCCACGATCTCCGGCGTAAGCCCGTAGCCGAACTCAAAGCGGTTCGGCACCACATAATGCACGTCCTGCGCGCCTAATAGACGCAGCCCGCGCACGGCGAGCGCACATGAAGTGGCCCCGTCGGCATCGAAGTCGGCGACAATCAAGATACGCTTGCGTTCATACAGCGCCGTGCTAAGCAGCGCGACCGCTTGTTCCAAGCCGCTCAGGGCAGCGAGCGGGTGAAGATGCTCAAGCGCATAATTTAGTTCACTTGTTGAACGGATATTGCGCCCCGCATAGATACGTCTTAAAACTCGATGCAGGTGTTCGGGCAGGGTCGGCGCCGCTACTGAACTGCGCTGCACAATTTTCATTTTAATACCTGCGCATGCCTGGACTGATACGCGGCAAAGCTGCGCGGGCGTTTCCACCAGCGCGCCACGGTCCCCGGCGTTGCGTGAAAGACGGCGCCGCTGCCCGTGTATAAATGCAGGCTTGCCAACTCGCGCTTCTTCAGGGCAGTCAAGAGCGGGGCGAACCAGTCCTGATTAAGTAATTCGATGGGAGTTTTTCCCACACCTGTATGATTCGGTGCAGTGCAATGAATAATAGTATCAGACAGGGGTTCGACTACGACAAGCTGTTCGCCAGGTGCCACCGCCTGGGTAAGCCAGATAGCGCCATCGAGTGGAGGTGGTGCGTAGGGTGTGGCGAAAAGTTTAGCTAAGCCCTGTTCCAACGCTCTGTTGCTCCAGACCTGTGCGAATCGCTTGGGTGAAATCTGCGGCAGCGCTCCTCCACCCCAAAACCACAGGCTATTGACAGGCAACTCGCCTCTGGCCTCGCGCTCCTGATTGACCGGGCTCTGATGCAAGATCATTTGCGCCTCGTTCAAGATGCGCCGCCAGAGCTGGGCGCCTGTCCCGGCTGTGGTTTGATCCGGCAGGAAGTGATGAATATCCTGTCCGCACACCGTGCTCAAGGCATGCCAGCTTATGCCGGGATCAGCGGGCAGACGCAGGTACCAGCGCTTTGGCCGCGGTGCACTAAATTGCCAATCGTGTGCGCGAAACAAGGGCGCAAGTTCGTGTGCGAGGGTGTCTGCTTCATATTGGGTAATATTTAAAAAGGCATTGCCCATCATCAGCACGCGATTGCTATCGGCACGCATATAACAAGGATCGGCACGCAGCCAATAGCCGCTGCTTGTATTAACGTCCAGGGCATAGGTTACCGGGGCAACCGGCGGGTTTTGCACACCGTCCGGAGCCAGATCGAATAGTTCAAACAAGAGCGCATCGGAATCGGCAGTGCACACACGGTGCTCCGAGCGCGCCAGCAGCGTTTCGAGTTCCGTCACTCTAACGTGCGCCGCATCCGTGGAGGCAAATAGCCCCGGTATGAGCAGACTAAGATGGCGGGAAGTTTGTGCCATTTACACGAACAAGGTTTACAGTTTGAGGGCGAGCGTGAGGCCATCCGCAATGGGCAGCAGACTCAGTGAAACCCGCTTATCGCGATGGAGCTTGGTGTTGAGTTCGCGAATGGCTTGGGTATCTGCGCCGCGCTCGGCGGCATCGATGACACGTCCGCCGCGCAGCATATTGTCCAGCGCCATCAAACCGCCCGGACGCAGCAATTGCAGCGTACGTTCATAGTAGGCGTCGTAGCCGGTTTTGTCCGCATCGATAAAGGCGAAGTCGAAGCTTCCGGCCTGGCCGTCTTTGAGTAATATATCCAGAGTCTCCAGCGCGGGGGCAAGCCGTAAATCGATCTTGCCGGCGACACCGGCCTCAGCCCAATAACGCCGCGCCACAGCCGTCCACTCCTCACTCACATCGCAGGCGACGAGCGTGCCGTCCGCAGGCAGCGCAAGCGCCACGCATAATGAGCTATAGCCGGTGAATACGCCGATCTCCAAGGCCTTTTTAGCGCCGAGCAATTGTACGAGCAGGGCCATAAATTGGCCTTGCTCGGGCGCAATCTGCATGCGCGCCATGGGGTCGCGCGCGGTTTCCTCGCGCAGGCGCTTCAGTAAGGCCGGTTCACGTAGCGAGACGGACAAAACATAGTCGTATAAGTCGTCGGTGAGCGTGATGGTTTTGTTGGTCATAAGGCTTCCTTAGCAGTGATTCAATTGATTAAGCCAGGGCAGGGTTTAGCCGCCGGACAACGTATGCTGACGGATGTCCTGACAGGCCTAGGCCGATTCTGTGGACTTTTTCCAGGCAACCTCATTGCGCAGATAAAGCGGCATCGCGTTTTCGGCGCTCACCGCCAAACCCTGCTTGAAGTTTTTTTCACCCAGGCGCGCCACATCTCGCGCGTGGGGATAATGTTCGGACTCATAGCGCTTCAATAAGTGCGGAAGATGCGCATGTAAAACTGCACCATACATTTTCCAGCCGCTGCCGGCGCCGAACCACTCCTTTCCTTCCGGCAAAGGTACCATGTCTGGTTTATAGACCCCCTCGTTTTCTCGCAGGCACATGAGACCATCAACGTCACACTCATAAGCGCCCCAATACACCTCACCCATGCGCGCATCGATGGCCGCCAGTACACGTTGCGCACCGGTTTTTACATGCGCACCTTGGGCCAGCGCGGCGAGCGAAGACACGGGTACGACGGGCAGGTCAGCGCCAAAGGCGACACCTTGTGCTATGCCCACGGCGATACGCACGCCCGTAAAGGACCCCGGCCCGCAACCAAAGGCTACGGCATCGATTTGAGCCA
>JBDSTW010000107.1:0-2284 GCA_039928055.1 Gammaproteobacteria bacterium
GGCGATGCCGTCTGGCTCAAGGATGGCAAAGGGGTAAAATTCTTTTCCATCTACACCGCGGCAAACACCGCAAAACCAAAAGGCGGCGTGTTAATCCTGCACGGCCTGGGCCTGCACCCCGACTGGCCGGAGGTAATCTCGCCGCTACGCCGCGAATTGCCCGAACAGCGCTGGGCGACCTTGTCCTTACAGATGCCGATTCTACCTGCGGGTGCGCCGCTTACCGCCTTCGGCCCGATCTTCGACGAGACCCCGGCCCGTATCCGCGCCGGCATGGAATTTCTGCGCGGCAAAGGTATCGAACGGATCGTGCTGATCGGTCATGGCCTCGGTGCGGCCATGGGTGCGGCGTTCCTCGTGAAGGAACCCCGCCCCGACATCGCCGGTTTTATCGGCATCTCCATGGACGCCCCCACCATCAACAGCACGGTCAGTAAACTCGACCCGCGCCTTAACACCACCGACTTAATGGGCCAACTCAAGCTGCCCGTGCTGGATCTCTACGGCAGTTTCGATATAAAAAGAATCACCAACCTGGCGCCGTTGCGCGTGAATGCTGCCCAACAAGGGGGCAATAAAGACTATAAACAGGTGCGCGTCCCCGATGCCGACCATTCCTTTACGAATCACGACAAAAACTTGCTGGGACATGTCGTACTCTGGTTGGATAAGCACTTCGCTGAGCCATGAGCTACCACATCGTATTCTGTACCTGTCCCGACGCTGACACGGCCGGCATGATTGCCGATGCGCTCATCGACCGGCGGCTGGCCGCCTGCGTCACTATCCTGCCGGGCGTGCGCTCGGTGTACCGCTGGCAGGATAAGCGCGAGAGCAGCGATGAGTGGCTGCTGATCATTAAATCGGCCGTGGCCGTTTATGCGCAATTGCAGGCGGGGATTTTGACACTGCACCCCTACGAAGTTCCGGAGATTATCGCCGTGCCGATTACTATGGGCCTGCCCGCCTATCTCGCCTGGATTGGACGTGAAACCGATGGCCGCTAAGCTGAAACTATTGCTGTATGGACTGCTGCTGGCGGCAGTACCGCTGGCTTATGGCGCAAATCCGGATGACCTGTTACCCGCCGAGCAGGCCTACAAGCTCAGCGCCGAGTTCAAAAATCCGCAGACGCTCAGCGTGCGCTGGGATATCGCCGATGGTTATTACCTGTACCGCAAGCGCTTCGACTTCAAGTCCGACACACCGGACGTTCAGCTTGGCCCGGCCGTGTTCCCGGCCGGCAAATTCAAGACCGACGAGTTTTTCGGCAAGATGGAGATTTACCGCGATCAAGTGGTGATCGATATTCCGATCGAGCGTACCGGCCCTGGCGCGGCAACTTTCCGGCTCACCACGATCTCGCAAGGCTGCGCGGATATCGGCGTGTGCTATCCACCCGAGACGCAAACGGTGACGCTCACCTTACCCTCCGGCGATGCCAGACCCTCTTCCGATGCGAATAACGGCTCTGATGGAGTCAAGAATTTTTTTAACAAACTCGGCACAAAGTTAGGGTTTTCCAATTCAGCAAATAAATTCCTGGAACCGGACGAGGCTTACAGTGCCTCGTTCAAAATCCAAGATGGCAATATGCTCAGCGCACATTGGGATATTGCCGACGGCTATTACATGTATCGCGATAAATTCGCCTTCCGGCTCATCGGCGCCCAGGGCGTGCGCCTGGGCGCTCCCGAGCTTCCGCCCGGCGAGCCCAAGACCGATGAGTTTTTGGGTAAGACCGAGGTCTATCACAATCAGGCAACGGTGCTAGTCCCGCTGCTGCGCACCGAGGTTCAGGCTACGCAGATTACACTGGAGACGACCTACCAGGGCTGTGCCGAGGCCGGCTTCTGTTATCCGCCGCTCACCAAGACGGTCAACCTCAGTTTACCCGCCGTGCAGAAAGACTTGGCACAAGACAAATTTAGTAATGCCCCGCTAGTCTCTGAACAAGACCGTCTCGCACAGGTGCTGACCGGCGGCAACACTACGCTCGCCTTGTTGACTTTCTTCGGCCTGGGGCTGTTGCTTGCATTTACGCCCTGCGTGTTTCCGATGATCCCGATTTTATCCAGCATCATCGTCGGACCCAACGCCACAACAGACCACGAGATCATCGTTACCACGGACGGCCACGGCACGTTTGCGCAGCGTAGCACGGGCAACACGCGCCGCGCCTTTACCCTATCGCTGGTCTATGTGCTCGCCATGGCGCTGACCTATACCGTGGCGGGCGTGATCGCCGGGCGCTTCGGCGAAAATCTACAGGCCGCCTCGCAAA
>JBDSTW010000108.1:0-4899 GCA_039928055.1 Gammaproteobacteria bacterium
TTACCCGGCATGGCAAACAGGTGATTCAGCGAGGCTGTGTTCAGGCGGTGAAGTAATCGATCTACACATAAAAAAAGGGCCTGGAAAATCCAGGCCCTCGCGCTTGGTACCGAGAGTCGGAGTCGAACCGACACGGTGTCACCACCACCGGATTTTGAGTCCGGCGCGTCTACCAGTTCCGCCATCCCGGCGCTCCCGTTAGTATAGGGCTTCCGGGCAGCGCTGGGTAGATGATGTTATTATTCACGCGCATGCGCCGCAGCGATTTTTCATTCGACCTCCCCCCTTCCTTGATTGCCCAACATCCGCCTGCGCAGCGCGGCCACAGCCGTCTGCTCTGCCTTAACGGACAAGACGGCGCCATAGAAGATCAGCGTTTCAGCGACTTGCCCAAGCACCTCAAGCCCGGCGATTTACTGGTTTTTAACGATACGCGCGTGATGAAGGCGCGCCTGCTCGGCAGTAAACAAAGCGGCGGCAAGGTTGAGGTATTGGTCGAACGCATATTAGACGAGCAGCGCGTCCACGCTTATGTGCGAGCCGGCAAACCGCCGCGTGCCGGGAGCCGCTTACTGTTGTCCCATGAGGCGGATTTGCCCGCTGCCGATAGAGCGGTCTGGGTTGAAGTGCTCGGCCGTAAAGATAATTTATTCGAGCTTCAGTTTGATGACCCACGCCCGGTGGCTGACATTCTGGATGATATCGGGCAAGTGCCATTGCCGCCTTATATTACGCGCCATCCCGATGCAGCCGACGAAGCCCGCTATCAAACCGTTTATGCGCGTAATAAAGGCGCTGTCGCCGCGCCCACGGCGGGCCTGCATTTCGACCAGGCCTTATTGGATTTATTGGCGCATCAGGGAATAGAAAGCGCATTTATCACGCTGCACGTCGGCGCGGGCACCTTCGAACCCATGCGCGTCGATAGCATCGAAGATCATAAAATGCACAGTGAGCACATAACCGTAGCGCAGCACGTGTGCGAGCAGGTGCACGCTACCCGCGCCCGCGGCGGGCGCGTGATTGCCGTGGGCACCACCAGCGCGCGTGCCCTGGAAGCCGCATCACAAGACGGAAAACTTGCACCGTTTTGCGGGGAGAGCGCTATTTTCATTTATCCCGGCTATCGATTTAACAGCGTAGATGCCCTGATTACCAACTTCCATCTGCCTGAATCAACGCTGCTGATGCTGGTGTGCGCCTTTGCCGGCCGGGATAATGTACTGACAGCCTACCGTTATGCCGTCGCCAACGAATACCGCTTTTTTAGTTACGGCGATGCCATGTTTGTTTTACTACAGTGACAAGTGGTAAGTGACAAGTTGCAAGTCATTAAGTCAAACTTCTTGTTACTTGTTGCTTGTTACTTGAAACTGACGTTATATGAACTTTGAGCTCCTCCATACCGATGGCCCCGCACGGCGCGGACTCCTGACATTTCCGCGCGGCACCGTGCAGACACCGGCGTTCATGCCCGTGGGTACCTACGGCACGGTCAAGGCCATGACGCCGGAGGAATTACGATCCATCGGTGCGGAAATCATTCTCGGCAATACCTTTCACCTGATGTTGCGCCCCGGCACCGACGTCATCGCCGCACACGGCGATCTGCATGACTTCATGCACTGGCAAGGCCCCATCCTGACCGATTCCGGCGGCTTTCAAGTGTTCAGCCTCGGCGCTATGAGGACGATTTCCGAGGCAGGCGCGACCTTCAGCTCCCCCATCAACGGCGATAAGGTCTTCCTGGGGCCGGAAGAAGCCATGGCCGTGCAGCGTGCCCTGGGAGCGGATATTGTGATGGTATTCGACGAATGCACGCCCTACCCTGCGGACGAAGAGGCCGCGCGTGTTTCCATGGAACTTTCACTGCGCTGGGCCCAGCGCAGCCGCGTCGCGCATGCCGATAATCCGGCCGCCCTGTTCGGCATCGTGCAGGGTGGTATGTACGAACCCTTGCGCGCGGCTTCTCTGCACGGCCTATTGGATATCGGCTTCGATGGCTACGCCATCGGCGGACTTTCCGTGGGCGAGACCAAGTCCGAGCGGCGGCGTATCCTCTCCGGCCTGCTGCCGCAGATGCCCGCCGCGCGCCCCCGCTATTTGATGGGCGTGGGCACGCCGCAAGACATTGTCGAGGCGGTGCAGTTGGGCGTCGATATGTTCGATTGCGTGATGCCGACGCGCAACGCGCGTAACGGCCATCTGTTCGTGCACGCCGGGGACATCCGTATTCGTAACAGCCAATACCAGTACGATACGCGCCCGCTGGATGAATCCTGCCCCTGCTATACCTGCCGAAATTACAGCCGCGCCTACCTGCGCCACCTCGACAAGGCCAATGAAATCCTCGGTGCGCGGCTTAACACCATCCATAATCTCTATTATTATCAGGAACTGATGAGCGGCCTGCGCGCAGCCATTAGCGCGGGCAAATTGGACGCATTTGTAACCGAATTCCATGCAAAACGCGCGCAAAATCTAATGGCTGTGTCATAATAAAGCGGGTACCCGTTGTCAGGACAAGCCGCGAGTAACGCCAGAAAGGCCTGCGGTTGTTTATCCTTTAACTTGTATCTTGCATCTTTTCTCTTGTCTCTGCCTCTAGGAAAAATTATGAGCTTTTTTATCGAAGATGCCTTGGCGCAAAGCGCCCCAGCCGCCGGCCCGGGCTCCGGGTTAATGAGCTTCCTACCCCTCTTTTTTATCTTCCTGGTGTTCTACTTCTTGCTGATTCGACCGCAAATGAAGCGCGCCAAGGATCACAAGGCGCTGGTTTCCGCCCTGGCGAATGATGACGAAGTGATCACGAGCGGTGGTCTGCTGGGCCGCATTACCGAGCTCAGCGATGACTTCGTCAGCGTTGAAATCAGCCCGGGAGTCAACGTCAAGCTGCAACGTCAGGCGGTGGCGACCGTGCTGCCCAAGGGCACCATTAAAGGCCTGTAAGACCACACACTCGACACCTCGCTCGCCGGAATTAATCTATGACTAATCAGTATCCGCTTTGGAAGTATCTGCTTGTCCTGGTCATTGTTATTGCAGGTTTCATTTACGCCCTCCCCAATCTCTACGGTGAAGATCCCGCGGTGCAGGTGTCTCCGACGCGTACCACCAAAATCGATGCCGCTACGCAAACCAAGGCGCAAGACCTGCTCAAGCAGGCAACGATTACCTACAAATCGCTCGCCACGGATGAGCGCGGACTGTTGATCCGCTTTAACGATGCCGAGGCCCAACTTAAGGCCAAGGATACTCTCAGGGATGGATTCGGCGCCGGTTACGTGGTCGCCCTGAATCTCGCGCCTACCACGCCGGGCTGGCTGAGACAGCTCAAAGCGGCGCCCATGTACCTGGGCCTTGATTTGCGCGGCGGCGTGCACTTTTTAATGGAAGTGGATATGGACGCCGCCGTCCAGCAATCCGAGGAACGCTATGCTGGCGATCTCCGCACCTTGCTGCGCGATAAAAAACTCCGTTATGTAACGGTCGCGCGTACCGGTCGCGGCGTGGAGATCAAGTTCCGCAGCCAACAGGAGCGCGACAGGGCGAATGAACTTGTTCACGAGCAATACCGCGATCTGGTGCTCACCGATCGTGACGCAGCCGACGAGTACTATCTAACCGCGACACTGGGCGCGGCGGAGCAGCGCGAAACGCGCAAGCTCGCTTTGCAGCAAAACATCACCACCCTGCGCAACCGCGTCAATGAGCTGGGTGTTGCCGAACCGATCATTCAGCAGCAGGGCGACAACCGCATTGTCGTGCAACTGCCCGGCGTGCAAGACACCGCGCGCGCCAAGGAAATCCTCGGCGCCACGGCCACGCTGGAATTCCGCCTGGTCGATGAGACGCACAGCGTCATTGAGGCCACGGCCGGCCGTGTACCGGCCGGATCCAAACTCTACAAACAGCGCGACGGCGGCAATGCGCTGCTCAAAAATCAGGTCATGTTGACCGGCGACTACATTACCGACGCCGCCTCCGGCATCGAGCAGCAGTCGGGGGGTCCGGCTGTGTTCATAACCCTGGACGGCAAGGGCGCGAGTATTTTTAGCAATGTAACGAAAGACAACGTCGGAAAACTGATGGCCGTGGTGTTTATCGAAAACAAGACCGAGACGAAAACGGTTAACGGTCAACCGCAAAAAGTGCACAACAAGGTCGCGGAAGTCATCAATGTCGCGACCATACAGGAACAGCTCGGCAAGCGTTTCCAGATCACCGGCCTGGACAGCACGACCGAGGCACGCGATCTTGCCTTGCTGTTGCGCGCCGGCGCCCTGGCTGCACCCATTGATATCATTGAAGAGCGCACCGTAGGTCCCAGTCTCGGCGCGGAAAATATTCAGAAGGGCTTTTATTCCACGATGATCGGTTTCGCCGCCATCGCACTGTTCATGGCCTTTTACTACCGCATGTTTGGCATCATTTCCAGCGTCGCCCTGGCCGTGAATATCATACTGCTCATCGCGGTCTTGTCGATGCTGCAAGCCACGCTCACCCTGCCCGGCATCGCCGGTATCGCGCTCACCGTCGGTATGGCCATCGATGCGAACGTGCTGATCTTCGAGCGAATACGCGAGGAATTGCGCAACGGAAATAGTCCTCATGCGAGTATCCATGCGGGCTACGATCGGGCCTTCGACACCATCGTCGACTCCAACATCACCACCTTGATCGCCGGGCTTGCCTTGTTCTGGCTGGGGTCCGGCCCGATACGCGGTTTCGCCGTGACGCTGTGCATCGGTATTTTGACCTCGATGTTCAGTGCCGTTATGGTGTCGCGCGCCATCGTCAATCTCAGCTACGGCAGACGCCGCAAGCTGTCCAAGCTGTCCATTTAAGCAAAGGATACTAACGTGGAATTTTTTAGGATAAAACGCGATATCCCGTTCA
>JBDSTW010000109.1:0-3555 GCA_039928055.1 Gammaproteobacteria bacterium
GGCGTATTTTTCTTCATGAGCCAGCTCCCCGACGCGGTGCCTATCGCGAACGTCTGGTTGGGAATCAGCAAGGGCGTGGTATTCGGATTTTTAATTGCGCTGATAGCCTGCCATTTCGGTCTGCGCATCCTGCCGAACACGGAGAGCCTGGGCACCGGAACGACCAACTCTGTGGTGGCCTCGATTACCATTGTGCTAATAGTCGATGCCGTATTTGCCGTCGTATTTTCCGATGTCGGCATCGGATGAACTCTACACCCTGCATCATTGAAATCGAGGGGCTTTGGACCCGCTACGGTGAGCGTGTCATCAACCAGGATATCAACCTGTGCGTACTCACGGGCGAGGTGCTCGCACTCGTCGGCGGTTCCGGTAGCGGTAAAACTACGCTGCTCAGGCACATGCTCGGATTGGAAACATCAGCGCAAGGTACGGTTAGCGTGTTTGGTAAACCGCTACACGGAGGCGGCACGCAGGACTTGCGCGAACTGCGCAATCGTTGGGGCGTATTGTTTCAGGCGGGAGCATTATTCAGCGCCCTTACGGTATTCGACAATATCGCTTTACCGCTACGCGAGTTACGGGTGCTGGACGAATCATCGATACGCAGGCTCGTCATGCTGAAACTCGACATGGTGCAGATCGATGCGAAGGACGCCGGCAAGATGCCCGCCGAACTTTCCGGCGGCATGGTCAAGCGCGTTGCCCTGGCGCGCGCGCTCGCACTCGAACCTGAGCTGCTCTTTCTCGATGAGCCGACGGCGGGACTCGATCCGGAGCTTAGCGATAGTTTTGTCGTATTAATCCAGAAACTGCGTGTGGAGCTTGCGCTGACCGTGGTAATCGTCACGCACGATCTTGACACCCTGCTCGTGCTCGCTGACCGCGTGGCGGTGCTGGCCAACCAACGCATTATCGCGCTAGGCCCGCTTAGTGAGGTAAAGCATTTCAAGCATCCCTTTATCCGCAAATTTTTCGGGGGGCGCATACAGGACGGCGATCAGCCCGCATGAGCGCCGCATCAAGCTCATGGTGTAGAATAAATTCAAGCAAAGGGGCTGGCTGTGCCTCATATAACCACATGCTGTTAATTACGCAGTCCTTAATTAAAGGTAACTGAAATGGAGAATCGCGCCCACGCCATTGTGGCGGGTTTGTTTGTCGTCCTATTCGGATTAGCGCTGGCCGCGGCTATTTTATGGTTCAGCGGAGATGCTATCGAACAGGACGTCTACGTTCTCGTTTCGGAATCATCCGTGTCCGGTCTTAATCCGCAGGCGGCCGTCCGCTATCGCGGACTACAGGTTGGCTACGTTGATAAAATTCGACTCGACCCCAAACAGCCGCGTGTGATCCTGATTCGCATCCTGGTCGATAAAGAAACGCCGGTCACACACGGCACCTATGCCGAACTGGCCTATCAGGGCCTGACCGGCCTGGCATACATTCAGCTCGATGATGACGGGACCGCGCCAAAACCCTTAGCGACAAGTTACAGCGCACCCGCGCGCATTGAAATGCGCGCCTCGCTGCTGCAGGAAGTCGGCAGTTCCGCGCCGTTATTGCTCGCGCGTTTAAGTTCACTCACCGAACGCTTGACCGGTTTATTAAATGAAGAAAACCTTACTCACATCAAGAACACGCTGGCCAATGTCGAGGCTGTCTCGGCGCGCTTTATCGCGCTTCAAGACAAGCTGGCGCCGACCATCGACACCTTGCCCTCTATCGCTGCCAATACCCAGAATGTACTCAAGCACGCCGACGAATTGCTCGTCGATCTTAATAAATTGACCGGCCAATTAGAACGCAGCCTGAAGACATTCGATCAGGTCGCTACCAGCGCGGGAAGGGTGGCCGCCAGCGCGGAAAAAATCGGCAAGGCGGGTGAGTTGGTCAGCGGTGATCTGCGCAGCTCGGCGCTACCAAAACTTGAACGATTGCTGGAAAATATATCCAACACCTCGCACAACCTGGATAAATTTTTGACGAACATCGAGCGGCGTCCGCAAAGCCTGATTTTCGGCAAGCCCGCGGCGCAGCCCGGCCCGGGTGAAGCAGGCTTTGCCCCACCGCGCTGAGCACTTACTCCCAGGAAAATAAAACATGAAAAAATTATTTATTATCGTATTCGTGCTTGCATTTACCGGCTGCGGAAATTTAATGCCCAAAGATCAGCCATCCGTAGCGACCTACGATTTTGGCTTGCCGCGGCAGAATATCGACAATGTGCGGCCCATCAAGGCCCGCCTGCTGGTTCCCACGGTCATCTCTCCGTCCTGGCTCGACACCCCGGCCATACTCTACCGTCTCACCTATCAGGACACCGCGCTTGTTCAGCCTTATGCCAACAGCCGCTGGGCAGCCTCACCATCGGGTTTATTGACCCTGCGCCTGCGCCAAGCCATTGCCGACATCAAGTCCGGCGGCGCGGAGCTAAAACAATACGATGTACAGGTCGCCTTGGAGGAATTCAGCCAGGTGTTCGATCAGCCCGACTCAAGCCGCGTATTGTTAAGGGCAAATGTGCAACTTGTCAGTCATGATGACCGGAGCACGGTCGCGGAGCGCATCTTTGCCATCGAGCGCAAGGCGCCCACACCGGATGCACAAGGCGCGGTAAGCGCACTCACGCAGGCTAGCGATGAATTCATTACGCAGTTGGTGGCTTGGGTGGCCGGTTTGCCGGGTGTGTAATCATGGAACGGTAACAGCAATCAGCCGCCACAGGAACGCAAAGCCCGCAAGGGTGCGGGCTTTAAGATATTCTTAACAGAATTACATACAGTGGTTTTTAGAACGGAATATCATCATCAAAATCCCCTGAGCCCGGGTTCGCTTGCCCTGATGCAGGTTGCGACTTAGCGGCACCCGTGCCGCGCGGCGCAGACCCTCCCTCCTCGCCATAGGCCGCGCTACCACCACCGCCGCCTTTGCTGCCCAGCATCTGCATCTCGCTGGCGATGATTTCCGTCATGTAGCGATCGGCGCCGGTGGTCTTGTCCTGCCACTTGCGCGTGCGCAGGCTGCCCTCGACATAAATCGACGAACCCTTTTTCAAGTATTCGCCGACGATCTCCGCGAGGCGGTTGTAGAACACCACATTGTGCCATTCCGTGCGCTCCTGTTTCTCCTTGGTCTCCTTGTCGTTCCAGCTTTCGGTAGTCGCCACCGTGATATTCGCCACCGCCCCGCCGCTGGGCATATAACGCACCTCCGGATCTTTACCGAGATTGCCGATCAGGATGACCTTGTTAACACCTCTTGCCATAAATTTCTCCTTATGTATTTACTTTAATGTATTAAATGGAGTAACTGTAGAAGTATTGCGTGATTGCCCTATTATGCGCGCGCCACCGAAAACTCGCCCAGCGCCTTATCGTCCAGCAATTTGCTATCGACCTTGAGGTAGGCAATACCGTCTTCGACGATGACCACGGCCTCGACCACGCCGGGCACCTGCATGAGGCGCGCGGCCAGATGCCGTGCCTGCTCGGGACCGACCAGGCCGACATTGACCATATGGCTGCGTAAATAGCGCGGCGTCTTCATGCCCAG
>JBDSTW010000110.1:0-11026 GCA_039928055.1 Gammaproteobacteria bacterium
TCTTCGAGCCATGCGGCGGCGTCGGTGCCGGGTAGAAGATCAATGGTTACGGGTTGCTTTTTGCCGTTGGGGGTTTCGTTATAGTCCTGCATCTGCCAGTAGCTTGAAATCTGCAAGATGGCGGGGCCGGACAGTCCGCGGTGGGTGATGAGTACGTTCTCGCGGAATTGCACGCTGTCACAATGCGTGGCGGCGTCGAACGCGACGCCGGAGAGTGGTTTCAGCGGTGTGAGTGTTTCCGGCGCGAGCGCCAGCGGTACCAGCGCGGGTTTGGGTGGCACTATGCGCAAACCGAACTGCTCCGCGACTTTGTAACCGAAAGGGGTGGCGCCGAGTTTCGGCACGGCGAGGCCGCCGGTGGCGATGACCAGTGACTGGCAGTAGAAGGTGCCACGGCCGGTGGCGACCGCGAAAGCCATGCTATCGTCACCCGCAATGTGTTCGATGCCCTGCACCGCGCACGGAAACATCCACTGCACGCCGCCGTCGTCGCACTCTGCCTTGAGCATGGCGATGATGTCCTGTGCGGAGTCGTCGCAAAAAAGCTGGCCGTGTTCGCGCTCGTGATACGGTATGCGGTAGCGCTCGATCAGCGCGATGAAGTCGCGCTGCGAGTAGCGGGCGAGGGCGGAGCGGCAGAAGTGCCGATTCTGCGAGAGGAAATTTTCAGCGCTTACGTTGCGGTTGGTGAAGTTGCAGCGCCCGCCGCCGGAAATGCGGATGCGCTCGCCGATCTGTTCTATGTGGTCTATCAACAATACGCGCCGGCCACGCCGTGCGGCCTGCGCCGCGCACATCATGCCGGCCGCGCCGGCGCCGATTACGATGACATCGAAGGCTGCCTTGGGATCAGTCGGAGGGGGCATAAGAGCGGAAATAAAAAGGCCGGAGATTTCCGGCCTTGGTTGAAATGGTGGGGCGGCGTCTATTGAATAGCTACGTTAAACCCGCATGAATACTAGGTTCGTAAATTTATAGTTTCCGTGTTACTGCAAAAGTTACTGCATTTCCTGCCCGCTACTACTCAT
This sequence comes from Gammaproteobacteria bacterium, assembly GCA_039928055.1. Taxonomy (GTDB): domain Bacteria; phylum Pseudomonadota; class Gammaproteobacteria; order SURF-13; family SURF-13; genus JBDSTW01. The sequence goes on from JBDSTW010000110.1 coordinate 1,029, forward strand.
CTCGAAGCACTCTACAGGAAAACGGGATAGATTATATCCGCTCTTCTTGCCGCCCGTGTGTGCCCCCGGCGCTGTTCGTCGTTCGGTGCCGCCTGCCCAACCATGTTCGGTGTTCGGCAACTGAACATAACGCCTGATTGTGCGCAATGGGCTTGCGCCCATAGAAGGATAGGAAATTCAACGGCACTTTTTGAAGTATCCCGAGCTTTTCAGTCGTAGTCAATCTGGAAGTTTGTGTCGAAGAACCTCAAAACCCGCCCCAGTTAGCCCGTTATGCGTCCCTATACCCAGATGACGGCAGAAATTGGCCTCTCACGTGACCGTAGGTACGATCTGCCCCGTGACGAGCGACGACTCGTCTTGCCCTACCACGCGACACGCTGATCGAACTCGTAGTCCGGCGCCGGTTACGCCTGCGGATCGATCTCGCCAAACTCGGAGTTCGGCAACTCCCACAGCGGCGCCCCCCGTGCCGGCTTGAGCGTCGGCGGCTCGTCTGTCGTTGTCTCGTTCTGCGTGGGTGACTCTGTGTGCAGTGCAGGAACAGCCGCCAGCGCGGTGACCGCTTCCCGCAGCGGCGAGTTCGGTGCCAGCACACCGAGGTAGCGGTCCCGGTGGCGGCGCGTAGCAGTGCGGCGTAAGACTTCCATAGCGCCATGCTGTCTTCGTCCGCAGGCATTTGCAGAAAAAGGCGCGTGCAGCCAGCACGCTGACACGTGTCCAGTGCTGCCCGCGGGTGCTTCAGCGCCTCACGGTAATTCCACAGCCAGAAACCAATTCCGCCGCCGAGAGAGGGCGGTTGTGAGCTTTGCTCCAGCGTGAGCGTGCGCAGGCGCAGCGAGGTAACGCCAGTCTCCGGCAAGATCACGAGCGCCGTCCAGTGGCGCAGATCAAGTTGCCGTGCCGCGTTACGCAACGGGATATGCGCATCGAAGCGCGCGCTGAGCCGCTGCAGCGGGATATTTTGTTCGCGTTGTTCCGCCGCCGTATCAGCGAGCGCCAGCGTGACGGGGTGACTCGCCTCTCCTTCCACATGCAGCGTGTCATACGTGAGCGCATCGAGTGCCTGTCCCTCCCGGCGCAGCGCAATGAGTACGCCGCAGGGGTTACCGTCGCTGGGGCGGCTCAGGTTTAGCGTGATCTCGTTGCCGACGCGCCTCAGCTGATGGGTGCAGGCGCCGAAGGAGGTCATTGCGGCCAGTTCGGGTAACAGATTGGCTGCGGCGCCCTCTGGACGATAGGCGGCGAACGGGGATCGACACAGGCGGGTTCTTGAAGGAGACCGTGGGTGCGCGGCCTTCTACATAGGTGATTTCGACCTCGCTCGCCCCGTGCGGCGGCGCATGGGGCAGGGCGATATCCAGGGAGTGAGCAGGGTGTGGCACGAGCGTGGCGACAAGAAGCGCGCCCGCTGCGGCATAGCGGCTACAAAGTCGTTGCATTCGGCACACGCATTTATTTGTTACTCATCTGCCGTCGCCCATGATATTTTATCCCGATACCGTAGGTGTTATTGCCGCTGAATTCCAGCGCTATCTTCAATTTACTCTCGGGAGTCCTATGTCATCCGGCATCATTATCGGCGCGCAGTGGTTCTTCCTGCTCTATTTCATCATTCTTACAGTGGTCTATTTGCTGCTCAATGTGGCCGCCTTGCGTGGCCTGTGGCGTTACATGCAATGGCACAGTTGTGACCATTTGCCGCAGACCTATTCCGGGCTGGCGCCGCCGGTGAGCATTCTGGTGCCAGCCTACAATGAAGAAGCAACCATAGTCACATCGGTTTATTCCCTGCTGCAACTCACGTATCCGGAATATGAGATTATCGTCATCAATGACGGCTCCCGCGATGACACGCTCGCGGTGCTGTTAGGAGTTCGCTCTCGCCCCGCAGCGCAGCCCGGCCTGGCTGCGCCTGCCCACACAAACCCTCAACGCGATTTATCAGTCGGCCACGCATCCGAACCTGCGCGTTGTCGACAAGGAAAACGGCGGCAAGGCGGACGCACTCAACGCTGGCATCAATTGCTCACGCTACCCGCTGTTTTGTGGCGTGGATGCCGATTCCATTTTGCAACGCGACAGCCTGCAACACGTGGTGCGTCCTTTTCTTGAGGACGCCACCACGGTCGCGACCGGTGGCACCGTGCGCATCGTCAATGGCTGCGAGGTGAGCGGCGGGTTTCTGGTGAAGACCGGCTTGCCGCGCAATCTGTTACCGCTGTTTCAGATCGTGGAGTATCTGCGTACGTTTTTGTTCGGGCGGTTGGGCTGGTCTGGGTTTAACGCGTTGCTGATTATTTCGGGCGCCTTTGGGGTGTTCGACAAGGAGCGCGTGGTGGCGGCGGGTGGTTACCGCACCGACTGCGTGGGCGAAGATATGGAGTTGGTGGTGCGGTTGCACAGGCTGCTGCGTCGGGCGGGTGATCCCTACCGCATTGTGTTCGTTGCCGATCCGGTGTGTTGGCCGGAAGCGCCGGAGGATTTTAAAATCCTGAAGACGCAGCGCTACGTGGTAGGCAGAATGAAATAAATGATCGCGGCTATTGCAAAGATCACCGCTCTTGAAATAAAAATCCTCGCCGGTTTCGCAGCGGGTCTGCTGCTGTTGGGGGTGGTCGGCGCCGTGGCCTACGCGAGCATTCAACATCTGACCCAATACTGTTCGGATAGGGTGAATTCCCTGTTTTTAAATGTTTCATCTCATTATATTTTATTTGATTAGTTTCTTTAAACAGAACAGTATTTAGATGTGCCCCCTTTATGTTTGTGAGCCAAAACTTGCCCACAGTTTTACTGATGAACCAAAAATTAGCAACAGCCACACGTCTGGTAACGGGAGCAAAAATGTCGAAATCAAACAGCCCGATAGGTTCAGAAAATACGCCGACTTCTGGTCGAAGCGCACAGCAGTCTTTCTGGGTGCGGGTTGGTGCATGGATTCTTAAGAAAGTTGCCTGGATAGTTCTGCTTCTCACCTTTCTGGTGACGTTGTTGGCTTGGAAGAACGCGCAAGACACACTCTTACAGTTGCAGCAGACGCAGTTTGAAAACCGTGCAGCAGAGGTGACCACTGCCATTGTCAGGCGCATGCATACCTATGAGCGCGTACTTCGCGGCGGTCTCGGGCTGTTTGTAGCGTCTGAAAATGTTAGCAGAACCGAATGGCGGAATTATGTCGCCACCCTGAAAATTCAGGAACAAACCCTCGGCATACAAGGCATCGGCTTTGCAGTCCATATTCCAGCGGCGCGCCTGGCTGCACATCTGCGCACGATCCGTGCTGAAGGCTTCCCCGATTACGCGATTCGTCCGGCGGGTGTTCGTGCTGAATACACCCCCACTATTTATCTCGAGCCATTCGACTGGCGTAACCAGCGCGCCCTTGGTTTTGACATGTTCTCCGAAGTGAATCGGCGCGCGGCGATGGAGCGCGCACGTGACACTGGCGGCACAGCCATTTCCTCGAAAGTGACACTCGTTCAGGAAACCGGCAAGGACGTGCAGGCAGGCATGCTGATGTACCTGGCTTACTACAGGAATGGAACGCCTCACAATACGTTGGCGGAGCGGCGTGCCAATCTGCTTGGCTATGTCTACAGCCCATTCCGGCTAAACGATGTCATGAGCGGCATCCTGGAAAAGAAGCAGGCGGGTGCAGAGCCGGATATTGATATCGAGGTATACGACGGGACGGTGCGCTCGGCGGATAGCCTGCTCTATGACGATGACGGAACCGCGCAGGCACTGGGCAAGCCTGATCCTGAGCGTTTGACGCTTACCAGACACATAAACTTGTATGGTCAAACCTGGTCATTGTATTTCATCTCGCGCCCGGCATTTTATGCCGCCTTTGACAATAACAAGCCGTTGGTCATCCTGCTATCCGGAACGCTACTGAGTGTGATGCTCTGGGGGCTGATCTGGATGTTTGCCACTCAGCGCCGGCGTGCGCTGGCGCTGGCCAGTCATCTGACCAGTCATCTGTCCGAGGAGATCACCGAGCACAAACGCACCGAGGCGGAGCTTCTCCGCTTCAAGAATGTCCTGGACAACACGCTGGACATGATTTTTATGTTTGAGCCGGAGTCCCTGCGCTTTGTTTACCTGAATCAGGGGGCGGTACTCAGCATGGGTTATAGCCGGGAAGAGTTGCTCGGGATGACGCCTTACCAGATCAAACCCCTTGTAGCCGAGCCAGAATTCCGGAAACTCATCGCGCCCCTGCTCTCCGGTGAACAGCCATCGCTTCACTTTGATACGGTGCACCGGCGTAAAGACGGCACTGATTTCCCGGTCGATATTTTCTTGCAACTGGTGAAGGAGAGCGACGGAAGCAGACTGTTTGTAGCGATCGTGCGCGACATCACCGAACGCAAACGGACCGAGCAAATGAAGAGCGAGTTTGTGTCTACCGTGAGCCATGAGTTGCGTACCCCGCTGACCTCCATCTCGGGTGCGCTGGGGTTGATTGTTGGCGGTGCGCTGGGCGAAGTGCCACAGCAGGCGCGGGAAATGATTGCCATTGCGCACAAGAACAGCCAGCGCCTGACTTATCTGATCAACGACCTCTTGGACATGGAAAAACTGGCGGCCGGCAAGATGCATTTCGACATGCAAACACAGCCGCTGATGCCGCTAATCGAACAGGCGCTGGAAGCAAATCGCTCCTATGGTGCTGAGCGTGGAGTGATGCTGGCACTGACTGGCACGGCCCCCGATGCCGAGGTAAGTGTGGACAGCCACCGCCTGATGCAGGTGTTGTCCAACCTGCTATCCAATGCGATCAAGTACTCGCCTGAGCAGGGTACGGTGGAGATCGCGGTGGAACAGCAGGACGCATTGGTAAGAGTGACGGTTAAAGATCGTGGTCAGGGAATTCCAACACAATTCCATGCCCGAATTTTTCAGAAATTTTCGCAGGCAGATTCCTCTGATACGCGCCAGAAAGGGGGCTCCGGACTGGGGCTGGCGATTGCCCGGGAAATGGTGGAGCGCATGGGGGGGGAAATCGGCTTCGAGTCGGTGGAAGGCGAAGGTGCGACTTTTTTTCTGGAGTTGCCATTGCGCAATGCACAATCTCCAAGTTCGATCATTGACCCGCAAATGTTCCACGCTCAAGATGCCCCGCGCATCCTGGTGGTGGAGGACGAGCCCGACATTGCGCGCCTTTTGAGTTTGATACTCACTCACGCCGGTTACGCGGTGGATATTGCCGCCAATGGAGTCCAGGCTTTGGAAGCGCTGCGGCAGTCGCGCTATGCCGCTGTAACGCTGGATCTGATGTTGCCGGACATCAATGGGCTTGACATCATTCGTCAGCTCCGCCAGCAACCGGAAACGGCAGAGCTGCCTATTATCGTTATCTCAGCCAAAATGGAAGACGGGCAGTTAGCCATTAACGGAGATTTCTATGGTATCGACTGGATGACTAAGCCCATAGATGAAATTCGTCTGCTGGCTGTGGTGGATAGGCTGGTAGCTGCATCAAACCAGGCGCATCCCCGAGTACTGCATGTGGAGGACGATGCAGATTTACATCAGGTGATCCGTGCGATGATCGGCGGTCGCTTCGACATCGATCTGGCGACTACTCTGAGTGAAGCGCGTACCCGAATGGCGTTGGAACGCTACGATGTGGTGATCCTGGATATCACGTTGCCGGATGGCTCGGGCTGGGACTTATTGGCGGAGATTCGCGCATGCCAGCCTAGCGCCTGTGTTGTAATTCTTTCTGGCACCGATATGACGACGGTCGAGGCGCGTAAGGTAGAGGCAGTGCTGCTTAAGTCGCAGATATCGCCGGCCCAGCTTCTTGACGCAATCAATATCCGCATTCAACCCACAAAAATAAAAGGACCTCATTCATGAGTAAATTGCAGCGCATTCTCTATGTGGAAGATGAACCAGATATTCAGGTAGTAGCCAAGCTGGCTTTGGAGATGGTGGGCGGCTACACGGTGAAGATATGCTCTTCCGGAAATGAAGCGCTGCGCGAGGCGGAGGCTTTTGCTCCGGACATGATCCTGCTGGATGTGATGATGCCGGGTATGGATGGCCCGACCACGCTGGCGAAACTGCGCCAGCTGCCCGCGCTGGATCAGGTGCCAATCGCCTTCATGACTGCAAAAGTGCAGCCGCAGGAAGTGGCGCACTTTAAGTTGCTTGGGGCGGTTGATGTGATTCCGAAGCCATTCGATCCGATGACGCTGTCGAATCAGGTACAGGCGTTGTGGAGTGCAGCGCATGACTGACATGCAGGCATTGCTGGCGGCAGAGATGGCAAAGCTAGGCAACAGCTACAAGGCGCGCTTGCCGCTAGAACTGGGCGAGCTGCTTGCTTTGGCCGGACAACTATCGGGCAGCGATGCTGATCACCCGGTGCTGGAAGAATTGCATCAGCGTTTACATAAGCTGGCTGGGTCAGGCGGTACATTTGGATTTCATAGCCTGAGCGAACAGTCGCAGCAATTGGAACTTGTGACCAAGAGTTGGATAAACGGTGAAGTGTTAGCCTATCAAACCATGCTTGGGGGACTCATTGAAAAAATTGCGGCATTGTCTTTAACGTTGTCTGAACGGGATACATCTGTTGCATACAAGCAAGGCGTGATGGCCGTTAAGACTGATGTTAAATCGCGCAACCTTCTCTGGTTGGCGGATGACGATGAGCAGTTAGGACTGGAATTGCAACGTTTGCTTAAGCAGTTTGGTTATGAGGTATGTTTATTCACGCGTCTGGATCAAGTTGAAGCCGCTACGGGCAGCGAGCAGCCAGATATTTTGATTATGGATGTGATGTTCGCAAAAGAGGGGATGGATGCGACAAAGGAGATGAATATTCGTCATAACTTTAAGGCATTTCACTGCCCCATTTTGTTTATTTCGGCACGCGGAGATTTTACAGTGCGCGTGCGCGCAGCACGTTTAGGGGCACGCGGTTTTTTGGTAAAGCCGCTGGATGTACCTAAACTGGTTGATCGGATTGAGCAGATCATGGAAGCCGAGAAGAAAGCAGTCTATCGCGTATTGATTGTGGACGATGATGAAACTCTGAGCACACATTATCGCCTGGTACTGATGTCTGCCGGCATGGAGGTGGAGGTGCTGAATCAGCCTGAGAAGATAATTGAACGGGTATCTACCTTCCGTCCAGAATTGGTGCTGATGGATTTGAATATGCCAGAGTATACCGGGCAAGAGGTGGCTATAGTCATCCGGCAGCATGAACAATGGATCGGGCTGCCCATCATTTATCTTTCTGCGGAAGCAGATGTTGATCAACAAATAAAGGCCATGGGAAAAGGAGCGGATGATTTCCTGATCAAGCCTATTTCAGATACCCGTCTTGTTGCGGCAGTAACGGTGCGCGCTGCGCGCGCACGACAGCTGTCCGATTTGATGTCCAAAGACAGTCTAACCGGATTGCTTAAGCACTCAGGCATAAAGGAGGCTGTTGAGTTTGAGTTAGCTCGCGCACAACGCAATGGTTTTTCTTTGTGTGTTGTGATGATCGACATAGACCACTTCAAGAAGGTCAACGATACCTATGGTCATGCTGAGGGTGACTGCGTAATCATGGCGGTTGCGCATCTGCTTAAACAGCGTTTGCGCAAATCCGATATCGTTGGACGATATGGTGGAGAGGAATTTGTGGCAGTATTACCGGAGTGTGATGCCATCACTGCGCAGCAGATCATGAATGATCTACGTGAGAGTTTTTCCGCATTGCGTTTTCATCATCAGAGTGTAGACTTTGGATGTACCTTGAGCGCAGGGCTGGTTTGCAATAAACAGTATCCGGAAGCCAGCGCGGGCAAGTTGCTGGTGGCGGCTGATGAGGCGATGTATATGGCAAAACAAGGCGGGCGTAATCGGGTGTGTGTGGCATGAGAATCAGTTCAATTACGAAAAGATAAATGGGGACATTGGAGACAGACCACGATATTTTTCATGGCAAATGTTTCCCAAGAAATGACCGAGCTTGAACAAACCTCCGCAACAAATCCCCCTTTCTTAACTATCCATACAATATTCTCGTCTGTGTATCGTCTTCACAGGTATGGATGCGACATTAACCTATAATGCGCTGATGGCTGAACAAAATAAATGCATCGCTGAAACCGTCTCGCGCGAGCGCGGGCGGCTGGCGAATTTCATCCGGCGGCGAGTGCCAGATGCGAGCAAATGAAAGGGGGCGCGTCTTGTATTATGATGTATCTAAAATTCGTAATAATACAAGACGCGCCCCTTAACCATGCATTCTGTGTTTAGTGTATTATTTCCCTCACCTTGATTTTGGGGATCACAGAAATGATAATGAAACCTGTACTTGCATTGATTAGCGATGCCGATGTGTTGATTTTGACCCCTAAAGGTGAGCGGGAACTGCATGAACCCGGAACGAGATTGACGTCTGCCCAACTTGAATCTTTGGTGTTGATTGATGGTCATGTCAATATCGCCGAGATATTGCGTTGTGCAGGAAAATCAGCCCCGGACGTGACCCGAGACATTTTGGCTGATCTTGTCATCAAAGGCTTGACGCATATCAAAAGCAACACCGAGGCCGATTTGTTTGACCCAGGTAATTTTTTTAGTGCAGGTTCATTGCAGTCTTCCTTGATCAATCCGGATGATCACACGCTTTCCAAAGCCAATGCAAATACGGCATTCCTCCAGCACAACGGTTACTGCGTCAATTTTGCAAGTCCTTCAGTTGAGGGTGGCAACCGAGATAGCTCACGTAAGTTTACCGTTCTGATAATCGACGATGACCCGAACATTAGCCATGTTCTACAGCTATACCTGAAGCTTGAAGGCTTCGAGACTAACGTTGCTGCTAACCGAGAGGAGATACTAAGTGCCTTGCGCAACCCCAAGCTGCCTGATCTGGTATTGCTTGATGTGATGCTGGGTCCGGATCTCGACGGTTTCGATATTCTTGCCAGAATACGGCAGCATCCACACCTGAAAAAGTTGCCCATTATCATGCTGACTGCCAAGGCATCACGAGAATCTGTGATTAAAGGCATTCTGGGTGGTGCAAATGGCTATGTCACCAAGCCCTTTGAGATGCATCCGCTTGTCAGGGGTGTCAGGACGGTGCTTGGCCTTGATATAGACAAGAAAATCCAGGATTGGGACTATTCTCTATGAGTAGAATAATAGGGAATAAGAGACATTGGGGACAGACCCGATATTTTTCATGGGAAATGTTTCCCAAGAAATGACCGAGCTCGAACAAATGCGCGGATGCGTTCCTTTGCTTCCTTCCAGGGCGTTACGGTTTCTTCCCCGCTGGCCAAGCGGCGCAGACGCCCCGCAAGCACCTCGCCATGCCATGCGGGGACTCTACGCCGCCGTCCAATTGAATGCATAGCGAGTCCCAAATCGTTTCCATCAACCTCAGTTTTTCGGAAACGGGCATAGCGACGATGTCAACAGCGGTTATTGGGATACTCCTTGCCTGACTCTGAATAATGGCGCGAATTTTAATAGAATGTAGGGGTGTACGCCATGCGCAAACTCGGGCTTTGTCGCGGGTTTTTAGAATTGTCCGGTTCTGTGGAATTAAAGGGGCTGGGTTCGGATTGTTTGGCGCATATTTGAAAACAATGAGAGCCTGGCCCCTTTCTACTTGCAGTCATGTTATTCCCTTTCTTCACCTGTTAAAAATAACGCGCGGCAGTCTGGCACTTCGGATCACACCTTGGGCATCAAGCCAACGCACGTAATCATAATGCGTTTCATCGAACAGCGCCTTGCTGTCGTCGCAGGCCAGCGAGAGATAAGCGACCAGTTCGGCCAATCCCTGCTCCAGCGGTTGCTCATCCAGCAATTCGGCCAGCGTAATCTGTTCCCGCACTTGCAAGGCCTGGCGCACATGGGCAGCAAGGCGCGCCTTATCCAGCACGACTTGATCAAATAATGCATCGGCGTCAATTTTGCCGTCTCCGTCAGCGATGATCTGGTCGGCTATCCGTGGCTTGAGTGGC
>JBDSTW010000111.1:0-2744 GCA_039928055.1 Gammaproteobacteria bacterium
TGCGCAGACCGAAATGGCAGGCTATCAGCGCAATTAAAAATCCGAATACCACGCCCTTGCTGATTCCCAACCAGACGTTCGCGATAGGCACCGCGTCGGGGAGCTGGCTCATGAAGAAAAATACGCCTATGCCCAATTGCGCCTTCGCCGCCAAGGCGCCGCCGAGTAAGGCGACGGCATCGGCCCAGAGCACCAGCAGCGGTAGTGATATCGCGAGCGCGATGACCTTGGGCAATACCAGGCGCACGCTGTGCGAAATGCCCATGACCGATAGGGCGTCCAGTTCCTGCGTAACGCGCATGACACCGAGCTGCGCCGTCATCGACGAGCCGGAGCGGCCCGCCACGAGAATGGCGGCGAGCACCGGCCCGAGTTCGCGGAAGATGCTGATGCCCAAAATATCGATGATATAAATATCGGCACCGAACACGCGTAATTGTTTGCTGAACAGGAACGACAGCACAACACCAATCAGCAGGGAGACGAGACCGGTGATGGCCAGGGCCTGGGCGCCGGTACGGTAAAGATTAGCGGAGATCTCGCGCCAGGGTATATACAAAGGATGGCGCGCGAGATAACCGAGGTCGAGGACGAGCCGGCCGAGTAGCGCTAAGAAGCCCAGTACATGTTCCTTCAGCAGCAAGGCGCGCTCGCCTAAAAAGATCAAGGGCGCCAGTGCGTCCCTGGGCTTGGATACAGAAGCCGGTTCGCTCAGGGTGTTTAGACGTTCGAACAAGGCCTCATGCTCGGGCCGTAGCGTGAGCTTGCTTGCCTTCTTCTTGCCCCACGCGCGCCACAGCAAGACGGCCCCGGCATGGTCGAGCACGTCGATATCTTGCAGATCCCAAGATAGATTAGGTAGACGGGCATAGGTATTAAGGCGGGGGCGCAGGGCGCCTAACAGGGCCTGAATGCCGCGCAAATTCCAGGTGCCGGTCAGCTTCAAATGCTGGGTCCCGTCCGGCGCGCTTGCTTCATGCAAGGCGGGTGGGGAAGGTAAGGCTGCGGGCTGATTTTCCATAAAGATCAGATGGTAAAGATTAAGCCGGTAGAGTAGTTGAGATTGGCCTGCACGTTTTTTTAAAATATTTGCGAGCTTTCGAGTTCGAAGGAGAAGCGCATTATGCACCCCCGGCAAGGGAAAGCTCATCAGGATTCTATCTTAACCGGGCTCACGATTCATTACTCAGATAAAAACCGGTAGATCGAACCGCTAAAATCAATCATAATTAAATAATTAGGCCGTAAAGTTACCAAATAGGACAAAGTCTTGGGGCAAGCGTCACGTAAGAGAAATCCCGGCAGTTCCTTTGCGCCCATCATTGCCAATCATATCAGCCGTGGCATGCGTGAAGGGGCGATGTTTGTCTGCGCGGCGATAGCCGTTTACTTGTTTATCGCACTACTGACGTATGAGCCGTCCGACCCGGGCTGGTCGTACAGCGGCCCGATCGATCAAGTGGCGAATCGCGGTGGCGTCGCGGGCGCATGGTTCGCCGATGTTTTTCTACACTTATTTGGATATCTCGCCTATCTAGTCCCCATCATGCTGGCCTATAGCGCCTGGCTGGTGCTCAAAAAGCGCGGTGAGTTCGAAGCGCGCCAGTTCGGATTCCGGCTTGCCGGATTTTTACTCGCGCTTTGCGCCGGCGCGGCCCTGGCAACCCTGCAATTTACCGATCTCGCGCATCAGTTACCCCAAAGCGCGGGCGGCATACTCGGCGAAGTGATCAGTGTCCAACTGGTGCGCATCTTCAGTTTTCTCGGCGCCACGCTATTCCTGCTCGCCTTATTCCTGACCGGCGTGACCTTGGCGACCGGCCTGTCGTGGCTGTGGCTGATAGACACGGTAGGGCGCCTGGTACTCACGCTGCTCGGATACTTGCGGCCTTTGTGGTTGCGCCTGCGCGAATACTGGCTGGGACGCCGTGCCCGGTTGCAGCGCGAGGATACGGTGAAGAGCGAAACGAAGAAGTTCACCAGCCGCGCGCCGCCGCGCATCGAACCCGTGATGAAGACCATCGAGGTACGCGAGCGCGTTCAAAAGGAACGTCAGGTGCCGCTGTTTGAACACCCCGCATCGCTGCCGCCGCTCGCCCTGCTCGATCCTGCCGTGCCCGTTAAACAGGGTATGTCTGCGGCGGCGCTCGAGGCCATGTCACGGCAGGTCGAATTCAAGCTGAAGGATTTCGGCATCGAGGTGCAGGTCGTCGCCGTGCATCCCGGTCCGGTGATTACACGCTTTGAATTGCAGCCCATGCCCGGGCTCAAGGTCAGCCAGATTACCAATCTGGCCAAGGATCTCGCGCGCAGTCTCTCGGTAATCAGCGTGCGCGTGGTCGAGGTTATTCCCGGCAAGTCGGTCATCGGCCTGGAGATCCCCAACGAGCACCGTAGCATCGTGCGACTTTCCGAGACCCTGCAGGCCAAGGCCTACGACAGCGCCAGCTCGCCGTTAACTTTAGCCCTGGGCAAAGACATCAGCGGGCAGCCGGTGCTCGTGGACCTGGCCAAGATGCCGCATTTGCTGGTAGCGGGCACTACCGGATCGGGCAAATCGGTGGGCATTAATGCCATGATTCTGAGCCTGCTCTACAATGCATCACCCAGCGATGTCCGCATGATCATGATCGATCCCAAGATGCTGGAGCTGTCGGTGTACGAAGGCATTCCGCATTTATTGACGCCCGTGGTTACCGACATGAAAGAGGCGGCGAATGCACTACGCTGGTGTGTGGCCGAGA
>JBDSTW010000112.1:0-2593 GCA_039928055.1 Gammaproteobacteria bacterium
GCACGCGCGCCCGAGCCGCCGAGCAGTTCTTCAATGCTGTAATCATGGCCCTTGGCCTGGACTATGCGCAGCGCATCGATAGCGCCGATCTGACTCACGCTGCCATCCACCGGACAGGCAATCTCGTTGACGCCGCTCGCTACGGTGCGTGCATCGGCGCGCAACTCGCGCGTGAAGAATTCATTAAAGCTTGCATAGCTGCGCGGGTCCGGATTTTTAGCCAGGCTCATATCCACCCGATAGCGGCGTATGAACCAATCGATTTGCCAGGTCTTCCAGATGCGCCAATGGCTGCGCGCCAGCGCATGCATCAGCCGGGATAGCGCGCGCTTTGGAATGAGGTATTGCGGAAGTGTCTTGGCATAATCCGCAAAGGAGGCCGGTAAAAATTTTCTAAGGCGGGAATAATTACAGTTCATGATTGTTCCGGGAACACCCAATATTGCAGCTATGGACGGTTTTATTTCTGCGCAAGCGGGGGGCGAAACGCAACAAGCACATCGGCATGCGTCTCCAGATAAGGGCCTTCGAGCAGATCGATGCAATAAGGCACCGCAGGGAAAACCGCCTCCAGACAATCGGCAATGGCTGAAGGTTTGCCCGGCAAATTAATAATCAGGGACTTTCCGCGGATGCCGGCGATCTGGCGCGACAAAATAGCGGTGGGCACGAATTTTAACGATGCCGCGCGCATCTGCTCGCCAAAACCGTCCAATACTTTATCACAAACGGCAGCCGTTGCCTCCGGCGTGATGTCGCGTAACGCAGGCCCGGTGCCTCCCGTGGTGACCACCAGGCAGCAGCCCTGTGTATCGCACAAGTCTTTTAGCGCTTCCTCGATCACGGCCTGCTCGTCGGGAATCACGCAACAAAATGCCTCCCAGGGCGAGGCGAGTATTTTGTTCAGTTGATCGCGTATCGCAGGCCCGCCCAAGTCTTTATAAATACCCTTGCTGGCGCGATCCGAGACCGTGACGATGCCAATGCGCGCGGGATTAATTTTCATGGTATTTCCCGGTGATCATGTACGTTTAGTAGTTAAGGAATCTCTGATTTATGCGGAGCTTCATTAGCCAATGCGGCAGCATCAAGGTCGAATGCGGGGTCGCGCAGCAGCCGTTCCACATCTTCCGGACGGTCTACATCCCACTGCAAGGGCAGTTCCCGCCAACGCCAGCGCAGTTGTTTAAAACATGCGCGTGTCGCATCGAGCACGCCTGAGCTGCCCCAGGGCATATTATCAAACAGTATCGGCGCAAAAGTACGCAGGCCCAACAATATATACCCGCCATCCTCCGCAGGCCCGATGACCGCATCATGACCCTGCGCCAATGCAGTGCAGGCCGTGCTTAAATCCTCGCGGCTCAAGCCGGGGCAATCGGTGCCGATGATGATGACATAAGGCGCTTGGCGTAATGTTTGTTCGCAGGCGTGGGCCATACGCGCGCCCAGCCCGCTCCCGCTTTGACTGTAGAGATCTACGCAGTAGCGCTCCCGGCAGTCCTTAAAAAAGGCATGGTTTGGGTCGGGCCAGCACCACAACTGCACCGGGCAGAGCCGGGCATTTACCGCGGTGGCGAGAGTGCGGCGCGCAAGCTGCTCATGCAGTGCCGCTGCACCGCTCGCACCCAAGAACGGAATCAAGCGCGTCTTGACCTGGCCGGGTATGGGCGCCTTGGCGAAAATCAGCAATCGTGCGTCGGGAAACTCCATGAGCCTACGACCGGTAATAGCGGCGCGCCAGGCGCTGCGGGTTCACGCCCAAGGCATAGGCCAGGCGCAGGCGCCACATGAGTAAAACGGTACGCAGAATGCCGTGCCGTTCCCAGCGGCGGCTCGAGGTGATGACTCGCTCGCGCAGACAAAGCGGCGCGCCGCGCCGTTTGAGCGCACGACTCAAGGCGATATCCTCCATGAGCGGCAGGGCGGGGAAACCGCCTGCTGCCTCAAACCAATCGCGCCGCACGAACAGGGCCTGATCGCCCGTAGCAATGCCGGACAGGCGCGAGCGCCAATTCATCATATACTCGATCACGCGCAATAAGGGATGCCTGCCCGACAGGCGCACATCAAAACGCCCCCAGCCCGCCCCGGTCGCCAGCAAGCCTTGACTGATGAGGCGATCCGCGGCTGCCGGCAAGCGGGTATCGGCGTGCAAAAATAACAAGACATCACCGTTAGCCGCGGCGGCGCCGGCATTCATTTGTGCGGAGCGGCCAAGATCGGCGGTGATGACACGATCGGCCAAAGACCGGGATAATGAGACGGTCGCGTCCGCACTTCCGCCATCGACGACGATAACTTCATGACCGGCCTTACGCATAGGTTCAAGCGCCGCCAGGGCACTTAAAATATTTTCGGCCTCGTTCCAGGTCGGGATGATAATAGTAATGCGGAAAGACGAGGCTGGAGGCATCCCGGGATGGTACTTTAGACCTCCGGGGGCGGCAAGCCGCCGGCGGCTCCACCCCTCTTTCACTTCCTTGCTGTAATGAATATATTGCGGATGCTATAATTCCGCATTCTGCATATAGGCCGGAGTATTTGGCAACCCTTACATGGGGGTCGTAGCTCAGCTGGGAGAGCGTCGCGT